>JAIOQY010000057.1 GCA_021108435.1 Candidatus Aegiribacteria sp. | reverse complement strand
CTACGTCCCTGAGAAGAAGTCGGATAGATACATGATGGAGTGGAAAAGGGTTGCTTCCGGACCATGTCCGGTTATTGTTTCGGCCTGCTCCATAAGGGTTCGAGCTTCGAATAGGGGACTTCTTTCGTCCCTCCTTTCTAACGATGATTTTGACTTTTCAACAAGATACCAGGCACGACCGGTAAGCAGCCCAATCTGAGCAGCATCGTCAAGCATCGTATCAGAAGCTCCGGCAAGTAACGCACCCCCCTGTGCGGCAAATCGTGCTATTTGTCCGCTGATGATTTCCCATGTAGACCTTCCGTCAGGCACAACGGCAATATTGTTCTCCTGCTGGTCCAGTTTGAGCGACAGTCCGGCAAGCATTCCACGTGCCCCTGTAGCTCGGACTGCTTCTGAAAGCAATCTTGCGGCATGTCGACCGCCATTTTCCGCAAGATGCTCCATTGCAAGAGCAAGAAGCGCATCTCCTGCAAGGATTGCTGTAACAGCATCCTGTTTTTCAATGAGATCAGGAATGCTGTTATGCATGGCTATAAAACCAGGAAGAGAAAGATGTACTGAAATACCGGCTCGAAGCATCAGAGCAGCCACTGCGACAGGCATCCCTGCATCTCGCGGGTGGCCACACCATTCTGAAGCAGCACACGCAAGCAGGCTGATTTCGAGATGATCACTGTGCGTTACACATGAGTGAAGGGCTTTCTTAAAAGGAACAGGGATGTTGATCGCAGCCCTGTTGATTGCGGCAAGAGCAGCATCTCCAAGTTCACTTTTCAGCTTTTCAAGCAAAGTTATATATCTTCTCTTGCAGAAGTCAGTTCAATCAATCTCTTGTTGAATTCATCCTGAGTGAAAGCTTCCTCGAGTATTCCTCCGTGTGCGATACTGAAATTACCCGTTTCCTCACTGACAACAACTGCAATTGCATCTGATACTTCAGTAATTCCTATAGCTGCCCTGTGACGTGTACCGAGAGCAGGTCGCGGTCTGTTGGATTTTGATCTGCCGAAAAACGTTTTCCTTGAGAGAGGAAGAATTGCTCTTGCTCCGACAATAGCACCATTATTAATAATAATTGCCCCATCATGCAGTACTCCAGGAGGTTGCATCATTGCAGCTATAATAGGAGGATCAATCTTGAGCTTGTCCAGCAGAACTGGATCACCATATACTTTTTCGAGGGATTCCTCCCTTTCAATAACAAACAGTCCTCCGAGCCGGTGCTTCCTCAGAAGAGCGCAGGATTCCACAAGCGCTTCAACGGTACTCTGCTCCAGTATATCCGCATGACCATAAAATTTTCTGAGGTTTCGCCCCATTGTTCCCAGCACGTCCTTGATTTCCTCATGGAATATCACAACTATCGCAATAAAGAGAAGTGGAGTCAGGTTCTGCAGGAGATAACTGAATGTGAAGAATCCAAGTCCGCCAAGAATATTAGCAAACAGGATCAGAATCATGAACATTAGAATGACCGGCATTGCCGGTGTATGCCAGAGGTATTTCAACAACATTCTAACAGCTAAAGCTATTACGATGATATTCGCTAGCTGGGCAAGCCAGAATCCACTTATAATTGCATGACCAAGCGGTTGTATCATTTTGCTCCGCTGCCCCTAACCTGACGTCACGTATTCCAACGCACGGGTGATCCTAAGTACTTGAGCTGTACCTTCAACATCATGCACTCGCACAATATCCGCACTACCTGAAGATAAGGCAGTAACCGCATGAGAACCAATCTCCCTTTCGGAAGGATCTTTCCTGCCAATCAGCTGACCTATAAAACTCTTCAGTGAGTGACCAAGCAAAATTCTGCATCCCAGCCATCTGAATTCCTCAAGCCTGGATATAATTCGAAGATTATCTTCCAGTCTTTTCCCGAATCCAATTCCAGGATCGATGATAATTCTCTCCCTTCGTATTCCCGCTTCTTCCGCTGCTTCAATTCGCTCTTCAAGAAATGAATAAATATCCTCGATAACATCTATATATACAGGATTATCCTGCATAGTCTCCGGGGTACCTTTCATGTGCATCATAACAAGAGGAACCTCCGCTTCGGCAACTGTCTTCGCCATGACAGGATCAGACAGAGCAGAAACATCATTTATCATGGTAGCTCCTGAAGACAGGACTGCGTCTGCAACAGAAGCATTTGCTGTATCAACTGAAATTACAGCTTCACAATCAGAACTGAGAGACACTATAACAGGAAGAATTCGATCAAGCTGGATATCCGCTGGAACAGGAAGAGATCCCGGGCGTGTTGATTCAGCTCCTATGTCAATTATGTCCGCGCCCTGACTAACCATCAGTCTTGCATGAATCAAAGCATCCTCCGTATTCAGATATCTGCCTCCATCAGAAAAGGAATCCGGAGTTACATTCAGTATTCCCATTATTAATGGCTTTCTGCGGAAATCAAGAATTTTATTTCGAAAGTGTATTATGTCAGGGATCGCAGGAAAATCATCAAGCGCCTCTCTCAACTCACCCGCCAGTGCCGGAAGATCGAAAGGTTGTTCATTAAGAGATGCGCAGCCCCTCAGGATCTGCCTGGGCGTTCCGATTATCATCGCTTCAGTTTCCTTGATACTGCAGGATACTGATCCTCGTGAAACGATAGCATCTGCTCCGCCAGAGAGCATGCACTGTTTCAGAATATTAGCTGCGGTCGCAGGAAGATACCCGGTGGAAAAAACAACCACTCTGCATTTGAGCGATAGCCTGTTCCAGGTTTCAGGATCAGCACCGATAACTGCAAGTTCTCTCTGCCAGTCCTCATCAGTTACAAGATGCAGTTTTCTGAGCCGCATTCAGATAACCTTGATTCCCCTTCCAATGAGAGATAGAGCTTCAGTACGGGTTTCCAGCTTCTTCAGATAACCCCGCATGGCGGATGTTACTATTCTGGAATCTCTTTTCCTGACTCCCCGCATGGCCAGACACATGTGTTCCGCTTCCATAACAACCATAACACCCTTTGCAGACAGTTCTATCATCAATCTGTCCGCAATTTCCGTGGTCAGCCTTTCCTGGATAGTAGGCCGAGCAGCCATAATTTCCACGGTTTCAACAATTGAACTTAAACCAGCTATACGATCATTTGAAGGGAGGTAGACAATATCACATCTGCCGATGAAAGGAAGGAGATGATGTTCACACATTGAACAGAAACTGATATCCTTTACGATAATCATCTCGTTCTGGCCTTCACATGACATCGTTGTGATAGGCTTGATTTCTTCAGGATTTACACCGCGACATAATTCGGCCATCGATCTGGCCATGCGAGCTGGTGTTTCTTTCAGACCGTCCCTGTCAGGATTTTCTCCCACTCCCTCCAGGATCAGCCTCACTCCCTGTTCTATCTTCTTCAGATCCATCATCTTTGTGATCATCCTCTTCAGGTTCAGTTATCTCTTCTGGAGAATCGGGTTCGATCATACTGTCTGAACTGATTTGCAGCATAGGAATCGGTCCCATGTCAGGGCGAAGTTCCAGGAAAATGGAGTTGATCTCCGCGCTGGAAATCGTTTCCTTCTCAAGAAGCTGTTCGGCAATATGCTCTACAATATCTTTGTTATCATTCAGAATATTAAGCGCTTCGCTGTATGCTTCTTCAACGAATCTCTTTATCTCGGAATCGATCAGGCGCGCAGTGTGTTCACTGTAATCCCTTGTTCTGTTGAACTCTCTTCCAAGGAAAATCGTATCGCTTGTCTCAGAATGCGTAATCGGTCCGAGTTCATCACTCATTCCCCATTCACATACCATTTTACGTGCAAGAGCAGTGGCTTGCTCAAGATCATTTCCAGCTCCGGTACTCAGAGTATCAAGAAAAAGGATTTCCGACGCTCTTCCACCAAGAAGCATCGCGAGCATACTTTCGAGCTTTTCAAGTGTGTAGGTATAGCGATCATCAGCGGGAAGGAAGCTGGTTACTCCCATAGCCATACCCCTGGGGACAATAGTAACCTTGTGAATAGGGTCTGCTTCAGGAACAAATATGCCTACCACTGCATGACCACTTTCATGGTATGCAGTACACTTCTTCTGCACCGGGCTGATGATAATGCTTTTGCGCTCGAGGCCAAGTACTATCCTGTCAATAGCGTAATCGAAATCTTCCTGTTCAACCTTTTTAGCATCGCGTCTTGCGGCTCTCAAAGCTGCTTCATTGGCCAGACTCTCCAGATCCGCACCGCTGAATCCAGGAGTACTCCTGGCAACTTTTTCCAGACTCGCTGACTTGTCCACCGGCATCTTGCGCGTATGGACTTTCAGTATCGCCTCTCTGCCCTTTACATCCGGCATACTTACAACAATTCGTCTGTCGAATCTGCCGGGTCTTAAAAGTGCCGGATCAAGGACATCAGGACGGTTAGTTGCAGCCATGACTATAACACCCGCGTTTTCCTCGAATCCGTCCATTTCCACAAGAAGAGCATTCAGTGTCTGCTCCCTCTCATCATGTCCTCCTCCAAGACCGGCACCTCTGTGTCTTCCGACAGCGTCTATCTCATCAATGAAAATAATGCATGGAGCTTTTGACTTGCCCTGTACGAAAAGATCCCTGACGCGGCTTGCTCCCACACCAACGAACATTTCCACGAAATCGGATCCACTCATGGAATAAAAGGGAACCTTGGCTTCACCGGCCACAGCTTTTGCCAGTAGTGTTTTCCCTGTTCCAGGTCTGCCAACAAGCAAAACACCCTTAGGTACTTTCCCCCCGAGACGTTGAAATTTCTCCGGTGTTTTGAGGAACTCTATGACTTCCACAAGTTCCGCTTTCGCTTCATCAGCTCCTGCCACATCTTCAAACGTCACCTGGGGATTATCACTTGAGAACAGTCTGGCTTTGCTTTTCCCGAAGGAGAAAGCCTTCCCTCCTCCTCCAGCTTTTCGCATGAAGTAGATAAAGAAACCGATAAGCAGAAGAAAAGGAATGAACGAGAGCAAGTGAGCCAGTAATTCGTTTGGCGGTTGCGCGGTTACAAGCACGCCATGAGCGGACAGGGAGTCAAGAACCCCTGTACTCTCGAATGGAATGAAGCTGGTGAATTCACTGAATTGGTCTCCATCTTCGGTCTGTGGAATATAGAATTCACCTTTGACCGACCCACCAGTCTCGATAACAATGGATTTGATATCGTTCCCGCTGATGTATTCCATCAGGCGGGAATACGGAATATCAACGCTATCTTTGCCCGTATCAAAAACCTGAAATATCGTAAAGGCGATTAAAACCATAAGCAGCCACATGGTAATGGTTCTCATTGAGCAACCGGCAGTAATGGGCTGAAGTGGTACTTTTTTGCCTGGTGGACGTTTGTCGTTCATATATCTCCTGATCCGTTCATTCCCTTATCGCTACGATGTCGGACAGATTTCTTCCAAACCCTCCCGGGCTGTCGAGTCCATACCCGAATACGAATTTGTCAGGAATGTTGAATACAACTCGATCGACTTCTACTTCAACCTTTCTTCTGATCTTCTTGTCAAGCAGGACAACTGTGTGAAGAGAGGCTGGATCTCTTGATTTTATCAGCCGTTGAATATACGCCAAAGTCAGCCCTGTGTCGACGATATCCTCCACCAGGAGGACATCTCTGCCTGACAGAGGAAGAGTGGTATCAAGCGTAAGCCTTACTTCTCCTGAAGATTCTGTCTGTTCTCCGTAACTTGCTGCTCCAAGAAACTCGATCTGCAGTTTAACATCCATAGAGCGAATCAGATCGGCAGCAAACATGAAACCTCCCTTTAAGAGAGGTATAACCACAATCTGCTTTCCAAGGTAATAATCTGATAGCGTTTTCCCCAGCTCCTGTATACCCTGACCGATATCTTCTGAGGAAATCAGTACTTCATAATCATCACTCACTGATCTTTCTCCGTTCGTTTCATAGATCTTTCAATAAACACTTCAGATTTATCAACTGTGATTCTCAAGCCGCCGGGAAGTAGATGAAAACCATTTTTTTTATCAGATAACCATCTGTCAGTTTTTTCAATTTCCTCTCTTCCACCTCTTGGGCGACCGCTGAGAACCCACAGAACACCAAGCCTTACAGCTCTCGGATAATTCAAATAATGCTCAACAATGAACTTATCTTGTGACACAAGTTCCTTAATAGATTCCTCAATAATATTATCCATTACACCCCGCCACTGAGACAGATTTGCGGAAGATCTGCCAAGTGCATAAGAACATCCCTGAGATAGTGATTCAAGAGCAGGCATAATAGTGTGCCGTATTTTATTTCTGAGGAAAGTATCTTCGATATTAGTGGGATCTTCAATCCAGCTCTGATCAATCGTCGATAGATACTTCTGAAGATCATGTCTGGACAAATCGAGAAGCGGTCTTATAACAGGACCTCGCCCGAAATAGTCCATTCCACCCAGGCCTCTCAGACCGGAACCCTCAAGAAGCCGCAGTATAAGCGTTTCTGCTCTGTCCGAGGCAGTGTGTCCTGTCACCACAAGGTCAAATCCTTCTGCAATCTCGGCATAGATCGCTTTACGCTTCCTGCTGAAATACGCTTCAAGTGATCCTGATTCCGGAGGAGAAATTCTTCTTAGTTGAAAAGGCAGTTCCAATCGAACGGCAAGTTCTTCCACAAAGGCAGCATCATCAGCGCTATCTGATCTTGTGCCATGATCGATGTGAAGAACAGACACATCCCATTTCATATGATTTGCGAATTGCATCAGCAACCGGAGAAGAGCCACAGAATCACTTCCGCCGGATACAGCTGCCCAGACCCTGCTACCTTTCGGTAATAGATTCCGGGTTCTCACCGTTTCAATGAAAGTACTTTCAGGATTCCTCCCTTTATTCACCATATCCTCCATGTTAACAATATACAGGAGACACTCTGAAATATTCAGGTGAGTCTGCTAATTCGCGTTAAACATACCTGATAAGATATCTTCAGTATATTACAATCTGCTGTTATGCGCTGGACTTATCGCTAGCATAAGACAATAATGTCATGGGAGGCAGCCTATGCAACATGCAGGATCAGGAATCGGCAGACTTCAAAGAAAACTTGGTATTCCTTCTCTTTTCTCAATTGCGACCGGATCCATGATCAGTTCCGGTCTGTTCGTCCTCCCGGCATTTGCCTTCACGGTGGCTGGACCCGGAGTGATTTTTTCCTATCTGATAGCAGGATTCCTCGCAATTCCGACAATGCTCAGTAAAGCAGAACTTTCTACTGCCATGCCAAAAGCAGGCGGAACATACTATTTTGTTGACAGAGCTCTCGGACCTCTCGCTGGAACCCTATCCGGTTTTGCCGCCTGGTTTTCTCTGTCTGTCAAGACAGCCTTTGCCTTCGTAGGTCTTGGTATATTCATGGAATTCCTGTCACCCGAAATCAACGGAAGACTCTTCGCGATGATTTCATGCATCCTCTTCACAGGAATCAATCTCAGAGGAGCGGGGCATGCAGGCAAAGCCCAGATCGTTCTGGTTGCAGGTCTTCTTATATCCCTTGCCCTTTTTACCGGATTCGGTCTTACATCATTAACCCCTGATCGATTCAGACCGCTCGCTCCAAACGGTTTCAGCGGTATTCTTGAAGCTGCAGCGCTTGTTTTTGTTGCTTTCGGCGGGTTGACGAAAGTTACCAGTGTATCAGAGGAAGTCAAAAATCCCGGAAGGGACCTGCCGGTCAGTATGTTCCTGGCACTGATCGTTGTTACCTCGCTCTATTTCGTTTCCGTTCTCATATGCGTTGGAGTACTGGATCCATCGGTTCTATCCTCGACCGGTATGCCGATATCCGAAGCAGCAAAGGTTGTTGCTGGAAGTACAGGTCTCACTGTAATGAGTATCGCAGCTGTGCTTGCATTTCTGTCCACTGCTAATGCCGGTATTCTTGCTTCGGCAAGATTTCCCTTCGCTATGAGTCGTGATGAGCTTCTTCCAGCAAGTTTGTCAAGGATATCAAGGAAAAGGGGAATCCCCTGGGTTTCCATACTTCTTACCGGTATCATCATTATCCTTCTGCTATTTCTTGATTTCACTCATCTCGTAAAACTCGCTTCAACAATGATGATCCTGCTTTATCTTCTGGTTAATACCGCCGTAATCGTCATGCGTGAGAGCAGGATACATACGTATAAACCTGACTTCAGAAGCCCCGGTTACCCATGGATCCAGCTCCTTGGAATTGTCGGGATGATTGTGCTCCTCTACAAATTGGGACAGTCAGCTCTCATCGCAAGCGTATTTGTCGTCATAGGAGGATCAATCTGGTACTTCATCTACTCGCGCCACCGGTCAGTAAGGCACTATGCGCTTCTGCACCTTGCCGCTAGAATATTCCCTAAAGAACTCGTCAGAAAGGAAGATGGACTTGTCAGGGAACTCGCAGAGGTTTTAAAGGAAAGGGACAATATATATGAGGACAGATTCGACAGACTTGTTCTGGATGCCCCGATATTGGATCTGGATGGACCAATCAATCTCGAGTCGTTCCTCGCTTTCGTATCAGACAGGCTGTCACCTTCGCTCAGCCTTTCAGGAAGTGAACTCGCGGGACTTCTCCTTTCAAGGGAAAAGGAATCGACAACCGCACTCAGAAAAGGCCTCGCAATCCCGCATATAATCGTACCGGGAGAGAAATTATTCTCTGTGGCTATTGCAAGGTGCAGGAATGGTGTCGAGTTCGGAGGTGAGAATTCACCTGTCCGGATGATCTTCGTACTTGCAGGTTCCAGAGATGAAAGGATGTTCCATCTCAGAGCACTAATGGCAATAGCTGAGATAACAAGTACTCCGGACTTCGATTCTAACTGGATGAAATGCCGCAACGAAACAGAGATCAGAGATCTTATACTTCTTTCAAAAAGACGGAGACTGCCTGAGCCTACATAGTCTGCAAATCTTACCTGCATTCTCATTCTGATATCCTTTTATCAGAGTCATATCAGAGCATTGTGAAATTCTTTCTGTTTGCTTGACTATATACTGTATTTGCATTATTGTACAATTACCCAAATACGGAAAGGAACCACCCATGCCAACAGATAAGGATCGATTTGAAAAACGGGCTGAGATAATCAAGGCAATGGCTAATGCCGCCCGTCTCATGATTGTCGAGGAACTGTCAAGAAATGAGAAAACAGTCAGTGCTCTTACAGAGCTTGTAAATCTCGATATTTCCACTGTATCAAGACATCTTCTGATCCTGCGACACGCTGGAATTGTGGCATGCGAAAGGAATGGAAATCAAATTCTCTACCGACTTCGTACTCCGTGTGTTCTGAACTTCTTCGACTGTGTCGAGAAAGTTATGAACGGCGATGAAGAGTGTACTGACAGCTGTTCTTCTCACACTTGTGAGGAATGTATTTAGAGATATACGGATCGATGTTGAAGGGGAGCATTGATGGACTGGAAGAAAGATAGAAATTCTCTTGGTTACATGCTGGGATTTTTCCTGATTGCGTATTTCCTTCCCGTTGGATGGAATCGGTTCGACAACGCCGTATTCGAAGCTCTTAATCTCCTGAAGGAGTATGCGAGAGAACATGTGCTGACCTGTCTTCTTCCAGCGTTCTTCATTGCGGGTGCAATTTCAGTATTCCTGAGCCAGGCTTCCGTAATGAAGTACCTTGGAGCACAGGCAAAAAAGGTTATTGCCTATGGAGTTGCCTCGGTATCCGGCAGCATACTTGCCGTCTGCTCCTGCACCGTGCTTCCCCTGTTCGCCGGTATCTACAGGATGGGAGCCGGGATAGGACCGGCCACTGCCTTCCTCTATTCCGGTCCCGCCATCAATGTTCTAGCGATAATTCTTACAGCAAGAATTCTGGGGCTGGAGCTGGGAATAGCCAGAGCAGCCGGAGCTGTTGTGTTCAGTATTGTTATAGGCCTCCTGATGCACCTGATTTATGGAAAAAAGGAGCATGAAAGAACAGTTACCACACAAGCATCGTTAAATACTGATGATGTTTCACGTCCCCTGTGGCAGACAACTCTGTATTTTGCCAGCATGGTCGGTATCCTCATATTCGCCAACTGGGGAAAACCTGCTGATAATTCGGGACTCTGGAGCATTATTCATTCATGGAAATGGATTATTACTAGTGGTTTTTCAATCCTTCTCGGATTGATCCTCACGACCTGGTTCAATGTAAAACTCTGGAAACTGATGATCGTCGCGGCTGCCATCACTGTTTCTGCTGTTATTCTTCCCGGTTATCCTGTCATTGCCTTCGCAATCGGTCTTATCGGATTTTCAACTGTTCTTACAACAGGCAATCGAGAAACACAATCGTGGTTTGACTCAACATTCGGGTTTGCGAAGCAGATACTTCCTCTGCTCTTTGCCGGTGTGCTGGTCGCAGGGGCTCTCCTGGGACGTCCCGGAAATGAAGGTCTGATTCCTTCCGAATGGGTCAGCTCAGCTGTTGGGGGAAACTCAATTACCGCAAACCTGTTTGCTTCAATTGCGGGGGCTTTCATGTATTTCGCGACTCTCACGGAAGTACCAATCCTTCAGGGGCTCCTTGGCGCCGGTATGGGTAAGGGCCCGGCACTGGCTCTCCTGCTGGCAGGTCCTGCCCTTTCACTGCCCAATATGCTGGTTATCAGGAGCATAATGGGAACATCGAGAACAATAACTTTCATTTCGCTGGTTGTGATAATGGCTACGATCAGTGGAACAGCCTTCGGGCTCTTTTCAGGTTAGGAGCATTGATGAAAAAAGAAATCAAGATACTCGGAACCGGTTGTCCGAAGTGTATCAAACTTGCTGAGCTGGCTGAACAGGCCGCAATAGGACTGGAAATTGATTACGAATTGGAAAAGGTCACCGACGTCAACGATATAATCAGCTACGGGGTGATGATGACTCCGGCTCTAGTAATTGACGGTGACGTGAAGGTCGCAGGATTTGTTCCCTCAATTGAACAGATAATCGATTACTTTTAATATTCCCAAAGGGAATGCCATGAATAAGATCACAAGGTTTCAATAATCATACTTATCTTAATGTGAAAGTTACCAGGAAGTAGAACTTGTATCGCTCATCGAATAAGGATATTTGAATCAGCCCGTGATCTTGTTAGTATCCTGTTGCCTGGATTACATTTTTGCATATATATGCAGTCAAAAAGAATATGTGATAAAGAACGATAAGCATATGAAACTTGAGTCAATCGGAGGAGGATGTACATGCATAAGTTGCTTTTGATGTTGCTTATTCTGCTATCTTTAATATCATGCAGGGAAGATGTGCAACTGGAACCAGAGGAAGTGGTTAAAGCTTTCCTGGAAGCTTTTGAGAACCGGGATGCTTCAATAATGGCGTCGTATGTGTCTGAGGGAGAAATCAGCGGTCTCGAACAGTTTGTAGAAGAAGTCAAGAGCAGCAGCAATCCGAATCGACTCCTGGCCGTAGCCGATATTGAACTCAGCGCGAACGAGATCAGGAATCTGAATGCGAAGACCTTATACATATTGTCCTATGAAGCCTCCTGGGAGAGAATGGAAAGAACGGGCATCGGAGATATGGAGATCAAATACACAATCAACAGTTCACGTATCTCAGGTGACTCCGCCTTTGTAGAAGTTACGCGGAGGATAATCGATACGGAAGAAACGAACACATGGGTTCTGCTATTGGAGAATGGTCGCTGGAGACTAGACAGTCATAAGAGCCTCTAGCCCGCATAAGAAAGATTGAGAATCGTATGAATCGACCGATTCCCGGACGTGACACAGACCTTCCACTGGAATATTCTATGTTCAATATTGTATCATCTGAAACGTAACCAAATCGGGGGAAGTAATGAAAGTATTAACGAATCTGTCAGTAACACCTGTCATTCTTCTAACAACAGTCTTAAGCTGTTCTGCTGAAGAAAACCTGTCCGTACCTGAAACACAGTCTTTTACCGATACTCAGGCGGTTCAGGAACTTGTCCGGGGTAATAATGAGTTCGCGCTGGATCTCTATGAAGAAGTATGTGACATGCTGAAGTCGGATAATATCTTCTTCTCTCCATACAGTATTTCCTCAGCCCTTGGGATGACCTATGCGGGGGCAGAAGGACGGACGGCCGTTGAAATGGCTGAAGTCCTTCACTTCACGCTCCCGGTTGAAGCAACCAACAGGACTTTCCATTCATTGACTGAAACACTGAGTTCCGGTGAACTTGTCATAGCGGAGTCCGGAGACCCATTTACCCTTTCAATATCCAACGGGCTCTGGGTTCAGGATGGTTTCAACCTGCTGGATGAGTACGTTGCAGAGGTAACAATGTATTACAGCGCCGCGGTCAGAAACCTTGATTTTATCGATGATCCTGATGGCTCCAGGGAAACCATCAACGAATGGGTTGCTGAGAGTACACTGGACAGAATACAGAATCTGATCCCCTCTGGTGTGCTGAACGATGATACCAGGGTTGTACTGACGAACGCAGTATACTTCAAGGCTTCCTGGCTGAAACCATTTCAAGAGTACTTCACATCGGACGCACCGTTCATCCTGACAGATGGCTCCACGATCAATGTCCCGATGATGAACCAGACTGATTATTTCAGATACGTTTCCACTGAAGGATGCAGCGCTGTAGAACTTGATTATGCCGCAGGCAATGCAAGCATGCTTATACTTCTTCCTGACGGAGACATTGAGGAATTCCAGCGGAATTTCAACTCGAGTATGCTGGAAACTATCAGAAGAAGACTTTCTTCCATTCGCGTAAGCATATCCATACCGAAGTTCGAATTCTCGCAAAGCATGCAGCTGAGTCAGATCCTGAGAATACTTGGAATGGAATCCGCCTTCGGAAGCGGCGCCGATTTCAGCGGGTTTACAGGAAGTCCTGACCTCTTCATCTCGGAAGTTCTGCATAAAGCCTTTGTTAAGGTTGATGAAACCGGCACTGAAGCCGCGGCTGCCACTGCAGTGGTAATGGGTCTTACAGCCATACCTGAACAACCGGTTGAAATGAACATAAACCGGCCGTTCCTGTTCTTCATACTTGACAGGGAATCCGGATGCATACTCTTCATGGGAAGGATCATGGATCCTTCAGACTGAGTAAATCCTTAGAAAATATTCTATCGATTTACAACAAGTATTTTTCTTGTGACAGAGATTCCATGGCAACTCAATTTGACGAAGTACAACCCTGCTGATACCGGCTCGCCGGAATCGCTCTCAAGATTCCAGACAGAAACGTGTGAACCGGGGGTTAATTCGCTGTTCAGTCCGGCTATCCGTCTTCCATTGAGATCATATACTGCAAGATCAACGGTTTCACCCATCTGCGGTATAAGAACATCTACACTCATCTGTGATACAACAGGATTTGGATATGGTATTCCCATACCTAAACCCTGCGGAATATCAGGTGAACCCTCAATGCCCACTAACTCCAGATTAATACTGTATACTTCTCCGCCGTTTCCCATATCTCTTGCATGAACAGCCTTGCCGGAAGCAGTTGCATATAACCCGTCTGAGCTGACACTGACGCTGAAAATAGAACCTGGCTCATCAATATCATCCAGAAGGCTGAATATCACATTACCACTATGATCAAGCGCTGTGAACACATCACCGTAAGTTCCATTGTACTTCCCCCAGCACCCGGCAACGATAACGGATCCGTCTTCACTTATATCCGTTGAAGAAACTTCATCACCGTAGTTCCTGTACTGCCAGAGTTCCGAAGGGGAATCCTCAAGCGGCCAGTCTATCGCAAACACTTTGCCTCTGTATGGCCCGAACCCAATTGTCCCGCCTGCGACTGTTTCACCATCACCGCTTATAGCTACGGCTGTAACCCAATCGTCGCCTGTGTTAAAATAACCGTCCATATTCCAGGAGACTCCGTCATATTCGTATACTTTGATATATCCATAGAAATCACCTGTTACTATTCTTGAAGCATCACCCGATATTTTCGCCATCGTCTGGCTGTAATTTCCAACAGGTGTGCCCACCAGACTTCCATCGGTCATGTCATAGATCTGTGCTCCGGAAGATCCGTCATAAACAGTTACCAGAACTCTTGTACCGTCTCCGGATATATCGACTCCGTTCAGCTGGACTCCGGTTTCAAAAAGAGCAATTTTCCAGACTTCAAGTTCAGTTGCGGTATCCAGACAGATCAGAGAATCTCCTGCAGCATCAATGTAAACAAGGTACGAGCCATCTGCCGTTAAATCCTGTTTCTTTCCCGGATCAAGAATGAGTGTCGGAACAGAGGATGAAGATAACCAGACATATGTAGCATCATCAAAGGAAGCAGCTGAAAATATCTCATTATTCATTCCTGCAGCAACATCCATCTTATTGTTATTGAAAGGAAGGCTGTAATTCCAGAGAGGAGTTGAGCTTCCTGCTGTTTCATAACAGGCTATCCTGTCATTATTCAGATACCAGCTTGTCAGAATTCCCGCACCATCCATGCTTATTGCCGATTCATTTGCAATGGCTGCCTGATGATTTCTGTCTACCCAGAAAAGTTCAGCCTTGCATTCCGGGCTTGGAGTACTGACTGTTTCTTCAGGGATTAATTCTCCTGAGTCTTCAACTGTTTCTCCATCGATTTCCAGTATCGTTTTTATAACGAGATATCCATCGGTTCCTGTTTCAGTGATCTCACTGAATCCTGTGAATCCTGAAACCACAGCCGCTACGAGAAGAACAGAAAACATGGCAACCTCCAAACAAGTAAATATCTGAACAATAGGATTTAGTATAAATGCTTATTCTACAACCGTTTTATATATCTAATATCATCGGATGTCTACATCTTATTCAATCATTACAACGGACTGAACTAGGTTCTCTCCCGGTACTCTCAGCCTGCAGTAGTAGATACCGCTGGAGACGGGATGTCCCCTTTCGTCCCGTCCATCCCATATCAGATCCTGTTCACCTCCGGCTGGGTCAAGTTCCAATCTGCGGATCATTCTTCCTGCCGTATCGTAAATCTCGATACTGCTCTGCCCGCCAGCCGGCACGGCACAGAAGATCGCAAGAGAGCCGAAACTTGGTGATGGTCCTGCACGGAGAGCAGAAGTGTATGCGGTTACACCGGGCCCATCCTCTATACCTGTAAAACCATCATAAAGGTATGGCGCAAGGTTAAATCCTGTGGCGGTTACATATACCTCGGAATTCTCTGAAAATGCTGGAATATCGAATGTGACGTTGCCAGATGCGTCAGAGTAATCAGATTCCATCCACTGTTCCGATAAGGGGTCATTTATCAATACCGAGACAAGAAGCCCTCTTTCAGGCATACTTTCAACAGTTACAGCAAATGTGTGTATTCCCGGAACAACTGGTTTGGGATGTTCACAGTTAATAATGGTCAGTGGGGAAGTATCGTAGTAAATATCCATTTCAGGACAGCCGAAAACCATATGCATATGGTTATTGTTAACACCCGAAGAACCGTAGTACGCATATACTTCATTCTTTGACCAGTCCGTCACTGCTCCCATGTGGCGTATGTTCTCCTGAAAGTAACCCTTGAATATCCACTTTACAAGTGAATCCGCAGCTCCGTAAGGACTGTTTGTTGTAGGCCCCATGACGCCGATAGCACCCTTTGCATCTTCGATTTCACCCTCACCCATTAAAGCTTCGCAGAAACAGTAATGCCCGTCGAACATCCCGACCTGACAGGCGACAAGCGCTACCCAGGGTAGTTTTCTTCCATTACTGAGATTAGCAACATCTGAATTGCCAAATCCCGGAGGGTATATATGAGTTATGTCTCCATGACCACAGAAACCTATAATGGAGTATCCGCTGTTTATGGAATCGGTGAGAGCAGCTACTGTTGGCGTGATTCCACCGTTGGCGCAGAACCAGGTTGCTTCCATGCCCGCTGCCATCATGTATTCTACATATTCCCATGAATTGTTAGTAAATTCCGTATGGCCGATGCTCATTCCCATGTTGAACCAGCTTTGAACTGGTTCGTACGGATACATTTCATGTTCGGTTATCTTCCATGCCTCGTATACAAGATCATCAGTATCGCTGCCGGAAAGTCGTCCAACATGAATGGAAGGGACACATCCTTCGCCGATTACTCCATAAATGTTATCAGCTGAGTGTCCGCTGTATTGGGGTGACGGGACTACATATTCATCACCCACCAGCAGAATGTATTCAGGTGGATTCGACCAGGTATTGAAAGCGTTTTCAATCCAGGTGTCGATTTCTCCCGGGGTCGATCCTATCTCCGGAACAACCGCTGTCACGACCTGCAGACCCTTCCTCATCTTCCAGTCAATGAGATCCTGCATGAGATCAATACCCTCTTCAGAAGAAATCACAACATAACTGCCGTCTACAATACGCTCTGACCTGCTGAATCCAAGGACTTCATCATAGAAAGGGAGGAAACTTCTTGTAATACCGGTTTCAAAGCGGGTCAGCTCATTTGATCCAGGACTGCCAGTTGTTGAAATCCTGGCTGTAACTCCTGTTGTAAGAGTAACTTCTCCCGTTGATGGATTCCAGCTTACCGGCATGAAACATACCCATGCAACTCTGATATCCCTCAGAATGCTGACCGTTTCCAACCTTACAGGATTTTCAGGCCAGGGATCAGAGCCGCTGTAGAATTCATTGTTGATCCTGAGAGGCAGGAGAGACAGGCTCCTTATCCGAAGCGGTTGAAAAGGTGGAATTCTGTAATTCCCAAGAGAAATGGTTTCATAATCGAGAATATCTATTTCAACTTCTCCGTAGTCTGAAACCTCAACCATTCTTCGAATTGCAGGAAGGTCAGGATAGCCTGTGTCAGCAGCCAGTCCTGATCCGGGAACCCTGAAAACAGTTCCGGCTCCGTACATCGCATCGAAAGCCTGTTCGCTTTCCAATACTTCAAGGTTGAATTCAACTGTTACGGAGTTCCCGCTACTGCTGATGACTGTAGCAGTTTCGTCTGTTAGGGAGTTTCTGTAACACACGTCAGCAACTGAAGTATTGAAGAGTGCAACCAGAAAAAACAATGTAAGATAAATTCCAAACTTCATGATCTGCCCTTCTGCCAGAGGATGCCCCTGCTTATTGTCTGATTATCCACTATCCGCCGTTATCCGATGAAAATATAACTATTTCTGTTGCCCCTGATGAATATGCGCGGAAATTCTATCTTAACAGTATCAGTTTACGGGCAGCGTTCTCACCGGATGAAGACAGGAGGACGAAGTAAACACCAGCAGGTACTTCCCTGAATGAATCATCCGTACCATCCCAGATCACATGATTACTGAGCCCGATAATTGAATCATCCCAATGCCTCACCAGTCTTCCGTTTATGTTGTAAATTTCAAGACTGGATGCTGATATCTGATTACTGTTGATTCCCTCAGGCAGAAAATATCTGATCTCCGTTGACTGCCGGAACGGATTAGGACTGCTCTGACACAGAATACTGCAATCCGGTTGTGTCAAATCGTCATCTTCGATTCCTGTGGTCGACTTCATGCTGTATACCCCGGAATAGACGGAAGCTACATAGAGACTGTCACCGTCTCCGGAGAATGCGACATCAATCATGGTTCCACCGGGATAGTCTCCTGTACAGTCCTCCCAGATAAAACCGGAATCAACTGAAACCAGCAAACGGTAAGGAGCAAAAGTAATACAGACAACAACTCCCGGATTGACCGGATTGAAAGCGAAATGCTGACATTGTGAATCCTCAGAATTGACCAGAGTCCATGAATCACCGCCATCTACCGTTCTGTATATCCCGTTGGCATTCGAAGCCATCAGAATCTGAGGATTCCCCGGATTTACAGCAACACAGTAGACACCCAGACTTCCCGGTAATCCTGAGGATGCCTGAACCCATGTTACTCCTCCATCGGTCGATCTGGTTACCTGCGCATCTCCGGATACATATATTGTATCGGATTTATCCGGGTTTACTGCGATTTCTGTCATGAATGTATGCAGGTAGTTGGTAAGAGGGTTCCAGGTCACGCCTCTGTCCGTAGACTTCAACAGATCACCAGGTGTGATATCCGACCATGCACAGGAATAATAGGTGTCCGGTTCATCTGGATCATTCTGTATATCCACGAATTGGCCGCCTTCGGATGAGTAGGTACAAGTGTTGGTTATTCCCCAGTCATCACTGTACTCCATGTAACCCTTCCAGAAAGCATTCTCCCGCCCTGTAATTATCCAGCCAGGCACAGAAGAACAGGTAATTATTGACATTACCTGCCTGCCCATCGAGCCAACATCTTCTCTTTGTATCCATTCTCCTGCAGCAAACGGATAGTATTGAAAACCATCGACCGTACCCGCAAACAGGATGTTGTTTACAGTGTCCATGTGCAGACACATGATCATTGCGTCGGACGGCCCGATTGAAACCCATTCGTTTTCAGGACTGAAACCTGAAACAGTCTGCACAATCCCCGGGCATAGACTGAGCAGAATTATGCAAAGGACTTTAACAAAAAAACTATTCAATATTCATCCTCCTGTTTTCATGATGTATTAAACATATACTAAATACACTGGACTAAGCATCCCAAAGACAACAAGTAGAATGCATACACCAACGTAGAAAAAAGAGGAGGCCGAAACCTCCTTTTCCGGTAATCCCGAGTATCAGTTCTATGAATCCCCTCATGGAATGGCTGAAGGGACTCAACACTATGATGACTACACCGGATAGACTATCGATTCAGCAATGATTTCACATTCTCCAGCAGGCGCTTTGCTTCAACGAGAGCATTCACAGCCTC
>JAIOQY010000056.1 GCA_021108435.1 Candidatus Aegiribacteria sp. | reverse complement strand
GGCGTCAGGGCTCTGCGTGGTCCGCTGCAATCCATCGGGAACCCTGAGTTCCCAGTTGCTTCCTCCATTGGAGGTTGAAGCTACGGTGTAACCGTGGCCGACAATCCAGGCGTTGGAGACGTCAATTGCACTCACGCAGATTAACGGGAATTCATCCAGGAGAAGCGAGTCACCCTGGCTCTCCCAGGTATTCCCCCCGTCCGCAGATCGGAGGATGATGCCGTAATGCTCGGTACCGCCGACTACCCAGATCACCGAGTGGTCCACGGCGTAGACGCAGTCGTAGTCGAAACCATCGTATGCCGGATCAGACATGGAGACCCATGTGCCGCCGCCGTTGGAGGTGTAAAGAATGGTATTGTCTATCCCCACGACGAATGCGGTATTCCCGTCAAGAAGGCTGATACCATTTAGACCCTTAGCAGGAATGTTCGACGAGGAGCCCTGCCTTATCCAGGTAGTTCCGCCATCGACCGTTTTCAGGATCGTGCCGTAACCGTTTGCAACATCTCCCACCGCCCAGGCAGTGAGTGAATCCTGCGCTCTGACGCACTCCAATTCCACATTCGGGATACCGGAGCTTAATCCCTGCCGGTTCCAGTTGATACCCCCGTCACCGGTGGCGATGATAAAAGCATACGAATCGACCGGTGCCCCAACCGCCCATCCGAACCACAGGCCAGATTCGGATGGCCCGGTAGTATCGCTTCCGCACGATGCCATGAAGAGTGCGAAGGCCAGCACAGTCAGCACGACAACATAGTTTTTTTCAGACAGGTTCATTTTTAGACTCCCTCCCTCCCGGTCGAAGACCGTGTTTTGCATCAAATCCATGGAACAACTTACTGGTAAAACATAACCACGCCTGCTGAGCAGGCATAGACCATAATCAGGAACCGGCATCCTGTATGGTTACGCGAAAATCTTATCGGTGTCATGACATCCACATCTGGCAGTTATATTTATCACTGCTGCCTGGCTTGAAATAATTTGCTTAGGAGCCGGAGGAATCTTGCTGAAAGTTGCTGTTGTACTTGTCAATTATGGTCAGTGGGAGCTTACCCGGAAGTGCTTTGATTCCCTCAAGGGATCTGAGGGAGTGGATATCAGAATAACGCTTGTGGATAACAATTCCGCAGTAGAAGTTCCGGAAAGGGTTCAGAAATGCAACGGGATTCGGTTCAGGCGTCTGAGAGAGAATACCGGTTTTGCCTCCACCTCCTGTAGGCCTTATAGCCTTCAGTGAAAGCCCTGTTCCCCGTTATCACAGCATACGTCATATGCAGAGGATGCCAGAACGCGGTCCTGATAGCCATACCCGGATCGCTGCAATTAACTTCCATGAAGATAAAACGATTTCTCTCCCTCAGTAAACAGGTTTCAGGGGAAGCTCCCATGGTTTCCGCGTGCATGTGCTTTACGGTTATCTCAGGGCATCTCAGTATACTGTATCCGGAATTATGCATTCTTACTCCCATATCGGTGTCTTCCCAGTATATAGGCGCATATCTACAGTCAAAGCCCTGAAGCTTATCCCAGGCGTCTCTTTTCCAAAGAGCACATGCGCCGGAGGGATAAAGTTGCCCTTGAGAAAATTGTCCTGTGACCGCAAGCCCCCTTCTGAAAAGCCAGCGGAAAGCACTGTCATCGGAACCGTCAGGTCGCGGTATGGACGGCACTGCAACTGCAATCGAGTCGTCGGTTTTCTTCAATGAATCAAGCAAAGCCGCAAAGCTACCCCTTTCCGGTATCGTATCGTTGTTCAGGAGAAGCAAGTACTTCCCTGAAGCAATTCCCATCCCCAAGTTGACTGCTCTGCAGAATGCTGGTTCACCGGTTCGCTCAATAAGTTTCACAAATGGAAATTTCGCTGATATCCTTTCCTGTGTATCATCTTCGGAGCAGTCATTCACAACAAATAGCTCACCGTCAGCAGTCTGTACTTCCTCTACAATTGCACCCAGATGCTTCTGAAGAATTCCGGCTCCATTTTTTGAAGGGATAACAACTGAAAGTTCTTTCATTCCACACCTATTCTGTCAATGTAGATTTCTTCACCTGAAGCGGATGATACTTCCTAAAACTTTCTACGGTCAATGGTATGGATAACAGATTTTCGAAGTGAATCCTGTATTTTGAAATACTAATGACCTGAAGCCGGATTGACATACCTCCGAGAAAATACATTGTCCTTTAACGAGTCAGACCCCGTTGTTGCAGCTCAGAAGTAGCCCTGTCAACAAGGTCCGATGAAGTGGTGGTGGCAACCCACGAACAGAGATCGGACACCCCCTCCCTGAAATCTATCTCCGCCCTGAACCCCAGAACATTCGAACACAAAGATACATCGGCAAAACAATGCCTGATATCACCCGCCCTGAATTCGTTGCGCACTATGATATCGTTCACAGGCTTGCCCAGTTCCAGCGCGATCGCCTCCGCGATCTGCAGTATGGTTGTAGGAGAGCCGGTGCCCACATTAAGCACCAGACCACTGGAATCAATGTTCTCAAGGGTCATAAGGCATGCCCTTGAAATGTCCTTCACATGTATGAAATCCCTGCTCTGAGCACCGTCTTCGAAGATCACAGGTGGATGGTCATTGAGAAGTCTTGACGCGAAAATCGCTCCGACACCGGTATAGGGGTTCGACAAAGCCTGCCGGGTTCCATACACGTTGAAGAATCTAAGAGCAGTAGCCGGTATGCCGTATGCTTCTCCGATGGCGAGGAAAGCCTCTTCGTGACTCCTTTTGTTAACAGCATATATGGATGTTGGGTGAAGGGGTTTTGTTTCGGGAACCGCAATGGGTTCACCGCTTTCCCCGCACTTCGGACAGATCACTTCCCAGTTTCTCTCCATAAGCTGCCTTGAAGTCCTGAGCTTCGGAGCAAATTCTCCACAACTGTGACAGAGATACAAACCTTCCCCGTAGATTGACATGGAGCTGGCAACCAGCATTCTGGACAGACTGTGGCGGACCTTGACCGCTTCTTCGAGGACTACTGCCGCTCCAATGGAATTGACCGAAGTATACCTCTCGATTTCGTACATCGATTGCCCAACACCGACAGCTGCAGCAAAATGAACAAGAATATCACAACCTTCAAGAGCTTGCTGGACATCCAAATGGTTTCTGACGTCACCAACAATAAGTTCAACGGCCGGAGAGAGGTAATCAGGTTTGACCTGACCAACTCCGTGAACCTGGGGGTCAAGGTTATCAAGAGCACGAACTTCATATCCGCTATCAAGGAGCAGGTCTGCCAGATGTGAGCCGATGAAACCGGCACCTCCTGTTATCAGAACTTTCATAGTAGCAACAGTCCAATCAGTTTATACTAAGATCCTGTTAATGCTAGGTCACATGTAATATCTCAATCCGCGGTTCTTTTCAATCCACCAGATAATTTCTTCTTTGGTTATCGCAGGATATGGTTCTATATCTCCTATGAGAACGCTATTTCCGTATCGTTCTCTCATAAGTTCTAGGGGATATGCTGTTATTCGACAACGACCCGGAGCAATCTCAACAAATCCAGGTGGAGGCATCATTCGCACTATTGGGGGAGTTTGACGGTTAACAGATTCAATCTCTACCGTTGATACAACATCTGTGCTGACTAAAGAAGCGAGTGTAAGAATTGTTGGATTTTCCACTATTCCTTGATTAACTCCCAATATAGCTCATCTGTCATGATTTTCATGAATTTTTCACCTAAAAAGACTATTTCACTAGAAGTATTCCCTGTCAATGTTTTGTTCAACTGATGTTCATCGCAAACCCAGCATAAGGACACATCTCTCCCCTGAAGTTGGATCTCAGGAAACCATCGTAGCCAGAAACTCCTGGTTCCCGGAAGATCTCAGAGCATAATAGTAACAGGCAATGTAATCCTCGTCAGACTTGCAGGCCTTCACTATCTGCTTCGAGTGATATCTTCTGTGTTCATGCTATTTCCTCTTTATGGGTTTGGATGGTATTTCACAATAATCCTATCGGTGTTATAAAATTTCCAGCTGGCAGTTATATTCCTTGCTGCAGTACTGACAGGATATAATTTGATGAAAAACGGAGGTATCTTGCTGAAAGTAGCTGTTGTACTCGTTAATTACGGTCAGTGGGAGCTTACCAGAAAATGTCTTGATTCCCTTAGGCGGTCCGAGGGAGTGGATATCAGAGTAACGCTTGTGGATAACAATTCCGAAGAAGAAGCTCCGGAATGGGTTCAGAAAAGCACAGGTGTTCGGTTCAAGCGAATGAGCGAGAACACCGGCTTTGCCGGAGGCAACAACGAGGGTTTTCTGATTTCCAGGCAGGATAAAGCTGAGTTTACCCTGTTCCTGAACAACGACGCCGAAATTACTCCCGGTACAGTTTTAAATCTTGCTGAATTTCTAAAGGAAAATCCGGAAGCCGGCATCGTGACTCCACCCGTATACTACGCATCGGCACCGGAACTGATATGGAGCGCGGGGGGCAGATTCATTCCATGGAAGATGAGATTTGACCAGAAGATTTATTCTTCGAGGATTGATCTTCCGAATAAAGCGGTTAGAATGGATTTCGCTTCAGGGTGCGCCATGATGATAAGAACGGAGCTTTTCGAGCAGACCGGCGGTTTCCGGGATGATTTTTTCATGTACTACGAAGATGCCGATCTCTGCCGGAAAGTTGCACTCGCGGGGTATTCGATATGGCTTCTTCCGGCGGGAGAGGTTATTCATCATGTTGCGTCAGGAAGCGGAGGGGAATTATCACCTCTTGCAGTCTACTTTTCAGAGAGGAACAGAATGATTCTTTCTCGGAAAATGCTCGGCCCCGGTGTGAGGGCTATTTTCTATTTTTACATCAGTGCCGTATTGATTATTAAAACATTCAAATTTCTTTTCTCGCAGAAACCCGGTCTGATACCATGTATATGGAAGGGGTATTTCGACGGTATTCAGGGTCGGACATAACAACGTACACTTGTGAAACACGTATAAGCTGATAATATAATGATATGAGCGCAATAACTTATGAATAGTATATATAAAAGTAAATCAGGCAATTTATAGTTGCTATAACAAGTGTACGTTGTTATGTCCGACCCTGCAGATCTGAAAGGCAAAAGTGACCGATTTGGCAGTCAGTCAGGATACTGAAGCTCTGAAGAAGAAGCTCTCTGGAGCAGACGGATTGGATCGTGTCAGGATTCTTGCGGATCTGTCTGTCGCATACAGGGAAACAGATCGCAGAAAAGCTATTGAATTCGGGGAACAGGGTTTGAAGCTGCTTGAAATAAACGTGGACAAAAAACTTGAATCAATAATACTGAATGAACTCTGCTGGGCCTATCAGTGTATCGGAGAGTATCAGACAGCTCTGGAATACGGATTGAAGAATCTTGAAATAACTGATACAACCAAGGACGAAGTAAGCAGATCGGATACTTTCAACCGAATTGGCATTATTTACTATAAGCTTTCAAATATTGACAGAGCTCTCGATTATTTTCTGAAGTCACTCCGAATACTTGAGGAATCGGATGAAATTCTGAAAGTATCATCATTACTGAATAATATCAGTATCATTTACAGCAACTTGAACGATGAAAGTACCGCTCTTGATTACTGTAAAAGAGCAATTGAAATATCTGAAAAACACGGCTGTCTCACGAATCTCGCCAATTCTCTCAACAACGCAGGAAGCATCTTCCGTCGATCAGGCAAACTGGAGAGAGCACTGGAGTATTATCAGAGAACTCTGGAAATAAGGCTTGATCTTGGTGAGGTATGGAAAATTGCTCGTGTTCTCACCAATATCGGTATGATTCATGATGATCTGAATAATCACGAAGATGCGCTTAACTGTTTTTTCAGAGCACTTGAGATCGAGGAGGAAAAAGGAGACATACATGATGCTTCCCAGACGCTTCTTTCCATCAGCTTGAGCTATGCGAGTACAGGCAAATTTGAAGAGGCTTATGAATACGCAGGAAAAGGACTGTCGTACATGGATAATATTGACTCTCCCGGAATACGGAGGAATGTATATCAATCCTATTCCGAGGTCTGCGAGATGATAGGGAATTTCAGGGAAGCGCTTAAATTTCTTAAGAAGTACAAAACACTTAATGATGAGATATACACTGAAGACAGCAGTCGTAAGGTTAATGAACTGCGGGTGAAGTATGAATCCGATAAGAAGGAAAGAGAAACAGAGATCAACAGGCTCAGGAACATAGAGCTTGCGAGGACGAACGAAGACCTGAAGAGTGCTCTTGGTGAAGTGAAGCACCTCAGCGGACTCCTTCCGATCTGTTCATCCTGTAAGAAGATACGTGATGACAATGGATACTGGGAACAGATAGAATCCTACATTTCCGACCATT
This sequence comes from Candidatus Aegiribacteria sp., assembly GCA_021108435.1. Taxonomy (NCBI): domain Bacteria; kingdom Pseudomonadati; genus Candidatus Aegiribacteria; species Candidatus Aegiribacteria sp. The sequence continues at coordinate 1,863 of JAIOQY010000056.1, read as the reverse complement.
CGGAAGCCCTGTTCAGCCACGGTCTATGCCCCGAATGCATGAAAAAACTCTATCCTGAACTTGTTGCGAACAACAAATCTGAAAATTCCTGCAACTAATGTATACTGAAATTGAAAGAACAATTAATCGCAATGGAAAAACCAAATTTCAACCGTGGATCAGGAGGCTGGAGAGCCAGGATCAGAAGCAGTTAGAATCGCTCATTTTGTGTACTTGAAATCTCATATTGCGAATATGTACCTTTCTCATTCATAAAGGATAAGAAAGGTACATATCTTTCTTAATGTGCAGGCTACTTCATTTCAGCAGGACAAAAGGAAGTGATGTTTGTTCATTTCCCGCTTCGATATTGCATAGATATACTCCTGGATGCATTGCTTCTCCTGCATCATTGACAGTGTCAATATAGATATTGTTTGTGCCTGTCTGCATTGTACCCGGGTATATGTTTGTCAGTAATCTTCCGGTTACATCATATATTCTAAAATGAATATCCGAATCCTGAGCAAGACATATCTCTATCTGTACTTGACCGTTTGTTTTTCCAACATACCTGGCGGATGTTATACAACTGTTGTAATCGTTTGCTTCGGTTTCAGAGCTGTATCTGAATGAAGCCTCTTCTACTCCCTTATATACTCCCCCATTATTACCGACCGCATAAATGTAAGCCGATCCATCCGGACCTTCAACACTGCAGATGGTATTGATCGGATATTGCGGATTATAACAGAATGCCCAGTCACTCCATTCACCTGTTATTGTGCTATAAATAGAATTTATAATATAGCCATCCTGGTCAATTCCCCATGCCATTGGAACCAGTTCTGATGTATCTATGCAAGTAACATCACTCGCTTTAAAGCCGCTAATATCCTCTGACCAGTGCATTCCTCCATCCATAGTATAATATCCATCGAACCCAGCTTTGTAAGTTGCCCAACCCAGCAAACTACCAGGATGACAGAAATCAATGTTTCTAAACACACCAGGAATTATTGTTCGCCACAGATAATCAGGAGGTGGACCTGGATCAACTAATACCCTCTTTCTGAGATCATTGTCACCTACTCTGAATACATTTGTCTGACCACCATGAGAGTATATCTCGAGAATGTAGTGACCTCCTGACATTTCCTTATGCCAGCCAGTCATACCGTACTGGAAAATAATACCGGACGCAGCCCCGCGTTGTCCGCATGCCCATCCATCAAATAAAGTAGACATTTCAAGATCTCTAAATGCAATATACTCTTCATCATAGTGGTATTCTTCAACCCATTCGTCTCCACCATCAGAAGTTTTATATATGTATCCTCCTTCTGTTGCTATCCATCCGACTTGCGGGTTTATAAAATCCACCGCCTGAACATCACATTCATCATTGGTGAATGGTGACTGCTTAATCCAGGAATCTCCTCCATTTACTGTCTTATAAACTGCCCCGCCATCTCCCGCCACCCAGCCAACTTCCGGACTGACAAAAGAGACATCCCTTAAAGCAAAGGTTGCATTGGGAATAGAAACATCTTCCCAGGACATTGCCGTACCAGCAATAACAACAAGTACAAGCATCGTTCTGATTGACAACATTATTCCTCCTTTGGTGTATATTGTTTTTACTTCGCAGTTGAACGTTTGTTATGAAATGTCCCTCTTTTTAAACAATAAGGATAACGCTCAACACCGCCTATCCGACAGTTATTCCCTTCCAAATACAATAATAACGGGAGTAATCCTGCGCTGTCAATATTTAAAGGGCTGAGGTTGTGAACACTAACGTTTCGCAGCAGCCATTTCCAGAAAATTGGCGATTTTCTCCGCTTCAGCCCACATAGCTCTTTCTCTGACAACAAATTCTCT
>JAIOQY010000055.1 GCA_021108435.1 Candidatus Aegiribacteria sp. | reverse complement strand
CCCGCCCTTATGGTGCGGGGGCTGGCAGGCGCTTTTACATGCTAATCAGTAAGGTCGGAATTCAGCAATATGTATATTAAGACTTGACATTCAAGCATTTGTAAACACTAATCCGTTGAAAAATCTCAGGGTCTTCAACCCTAACATTATAAAGGCCTTTTTTGTCACCATGAAGCAAGATAAAAGGCGGTCTTTATATCTCTTTCAAATCTACTTAAAACAGGCCAACTTAAAAAGTTTCTAAATAAATCTATGGAGAAATTCTCAAAAAGAGGGAAAACACCCTTAAGTTCTTCTGCTTGGAAAAATAATTCGCCACAGGGGTATAATCGACCCTATAAGTAGAATCATCCCAAAGGTAAGCTCTTCGGCCAAATAAAGTTGTACTGCACTAAAAAACAATACTGCAAAAACGACTGCATTTGTTATTCGCCATGTCGATCTTTCAATCCGGGCAGCATATTGATTCAGCGATGGGGTGTTGACTGACATATCGCCGCGTTCCATCTTATTTAAAACTGTGTCCAACCGTCGGGGGAGTCTGATGATTGTCAATCCATAGGTACCCAACTCTTGAAGCCAGTAATGCCAATTTTTAGTGGTTTCCTCAGCAATGATTTTCTTTGTAAAGGGTTCGATCCCTTTCCAGGCATTGAAATCCGGATTCAGCCCCATACACATTCCTGAAAGAATGCCAACACATCGGAAAAGGAATAACAATTTGGCAGGCATCTGGAAAGGCATATCAACTATCAGATCCCGATATTCAATGGCAAGCTCTCGCATTTCATCGAAATGGATTTGCTGCAGTTCAGCCATGCTTTTTCCCTTAAAATGCTCAAACTCGGTGACGATCAACTCTTTGATGCGGTCGGTATCCGCCTCAGGCAAAAGTACGCCCAGCATTTGGAAAGAAGTGATCACCCGATCTGGATTTTGGGTGCCGATGCCAATAGCCATTTCCCGAAGCCCGGCCCGAAGGTTAGGGGGAACCTTCCCGACCATGCCAAAATCGACAAATGTGAGAGTCCAATTTTGTTTGCTGCTATCATGGAAAACAGGAGCTACGAACAAATTCCCTGGGTGCGGATCCGCATGAAAAAAACCATCTTCAAATATTTGCTGCAGGTAGGTTTCAAATAAACGTTGGGCAACTTCAGCTTTGCTTATTCCTGCCGCCGCGATGGATTCATAATCCGTGATTTTGATGGCCAGTACGTTTTCAAGAGTTAGAACCCGCTTTGTGGTGTGAGCCCACACCACCTTGGGCACTTTAATCCCTGGTCGATCTTTAAAATTCGCTGCGAAAGTCTCAGCGTTTTCCCCCTCTGCAAGATAATCGATTTCTTTGAAGGTGATATCAGAAAATTCTTTCAATAAGGCCGGGACATTGGCGCGTTTTGAAATCGGTCTGAAACGCCGGATCCATCGGCCAACTGTCTCAAGCGCGGCCAAATCGGTTTGAATTATTGTTTCAATATTGGGCCGCTGTACTTTGACGACCACTTGATCGAATCCATTGACAGGTTTGTGAAGTTTTGCCCGGTGAACTTGTCCCAGCGAAGCAGCGGCCAGGGGTTCGGGATCAAATTCAAGAAAGAATTCACTCAGAGAAGCGCCCAATTCTGTTTCAGCTATTTGGCGGATATCCTCGAAGTTTTCCGGGGCGACTTC
>JAIOQY010000054.1 GCA_021108435.1 Candidatus Aegiribacteria sp. | reverse complement strand
AAGCGCTGACTCGGTGAACTGAACCTCGGCTATCCATCGGATCGTCCCATATACTTTATAGCTCCAGAAAAACGTGTCTGTGTCGGGGTGATAGGTCAAACCATATGATCCGGAAAAATTGCTTAGCCCTGGATTACCTGATCCTTTGAAGGTCAGGGTGGAACCGTCGAATTCGTAGAGGAACCAATTCTGGAAATCGTAAAAGGTAACGAATATTCCGAGATTTCCGTTGTATGGAAACACTGCGAGTCCGCTCATCTGCCCAGGAGGCTCGGATATTGAGTAAGAGGTGTGGCCGCCGGTCTCGTCTATCCTTAAGATACGAAACGTAGAACCGCTGCTGGACGTTTCCCAGATGTAGTTCCCGTCATTCTGGAAATCCATGCCTCTGCCACTGATTCCTGCAGGATTTGCAAATGCGACATTCCATGAACCGGAATAATAATACATACTGGAGTTTATAAAGCCGTTGACGTACCACCCATAAGTTGCAGGCCAGTTATGACAGCAGCCAAAAGTGTAGGGAATTGGAGTAGAATTTGTCCACACAGGATTTCCGGTACCCATTACTACCGATCGAATCAACTCGGCGTTGCTATCCAGAACCACAAGCTGGTCAGATCCATCCTGTGTATCCAGACCGAGCATCTGGCCGGCAGATGACACCTGGAAGGTATTCAGAACAGTCAGCGTTATAGCGTCACTACCTTGGGGAAGTGTTCCCTGGGGAATCGAAGAGTCTCGTCCATCTTCATCCACCCATCCCAGAGCTATGACTGCAAGAGAGAACAGAAAAATCAGATATCTCATTTCGTCTCCTTTCTTTTAGACATGTTAAGTATATTAAATTAGAACTCAGTGAACTACTTTGAATTCTAATGGATAGGAAAAATCTATGATTGAAAAGGCAGCTGAAACGGAATCTGTCATCAAGGTTAACAATCTCACGCGAAGGTTCGGAAATCTTACAGCTGTTGACGGTATCGATTTTCAGGTTAACAGAGGGGAAATCTTCGGTTTTCTGGGTCCCAACGGTGCCGGCAAGACAACTACCGTCCGAATGCTGACCGGTGTTATTGAACCAACCAGCGGGTCTGCCACTATTCAGGATCACGATATCAGGAAGGAATCCATTTTTTCCAGAGAGCACATCGCAGTAGTCCCCGAGCAGGCTAATGTATACCTCGACCTTTCCGTCTGGAGAAACCTGATGCTCATGGCTGAGCTTTACGGGGTTCCCAGAGGCAGGCGGATCAGTGAAGGGGAAAGGCTTCTGGATGCTCTGGGTCTTCTGAATAGAAAAGACAGCAAGGCTCGCGAACTGTCAAAGGGTCTCAAACAGAGACTGATGCTGTGCGCGGCTCTTGTTACAGATCCTGAAGTACTCTTTCTGGATGAACCCACAAGCGGCCTTGATGTAAAAAGCGCCAGACTGATAAGGAAAATAGTAAGGGAACTGAACAATGACGGTCTCACTGTTTTCATTACCACACACAACATGATTGAGGCCGGGGATATCTGCTCGCGGGTGGCAATAATCAATAACGGACGAATAGCTGCAATTGATACGCCCGGAAATCTCAGATCAATGGTGAGAAAACGTCAATACGTTGAAGCGGTATTCAAGGAGCAGGCACCGCCTCCGAAGAAACTGGAATCCATTCCCGGCGTAACCAGGCTGGAGTCCGACCAGAAAGTCTTCAGACTGTACACCGAAACTCCCGGAAGCGTTGCTACCCTGCTTGTAGTGCTAACCCTGGATCTGGGTCTTGAGCTTGAGCAGCTGAACACCCGGAAACCCAGTCTGGAAGATGTCTTCCTTTACTACACCGGGGAAGGAGGCTCCGAATGAGTACGCATTCAGATGTGAACAGATTGCGCAGACAGTTGCACGGTTCGCTGGTGATTCTGAAGAAGAACGTTTTTCTTTACTACCTGAAACCACCCGTTCTGATATTCGGAGTACTTTTTCCGGTATTCTTCTTCCTCGCTTTCAAAATGGGAAGGAATGTCTCGCCCGGAGCTGTTGTGCCCGGAATGGTCGCTATGGCACTCTGGTTTACCGCCAGTGCCATAGGCCCGCTGGTAACCCCCTGGGAGCGACGGGCGAAAACCTATGAAAGGCTGATATCCAGCCCCATATCTCTCCGGTCCATACTTGCAGGTGATGTTCTGAGCGGTTTCGCGTTCGGCTGTGCCATCTCGGTGATACCTGTGATTCTGGGCCTGCTTCTTACAAATGCTGAAATCGCGAATCTACCTCTTCTCGTCGGCGGTATTCTGGCGGGAGCGTTGAGCTTTTCCTCTCTGGGTGTTCTTCTCTCAGCACCACCTGCATCCAGCCCTTCCAATATCATGCTACTTTCAAATCTGGTTCGACTTCCGCTGCTGTTTGTAAGCGGAATATTCGTTCCCATAGCACAGATGCCTGCATGGGCAGGATGGATAGCGCCATTATCTCCTCTGTCCTATGCAAGCGCTCTTATAAGAGCATCGTACGGAAGCGATCCTTACTTCCCTGTATGGCTGTGTTTTCTTATGCTGTTTATCTTTACGACTGTTCTGTTCGCGGCTTCGTGCCGATTCCACAGGATGTACAGGGCAAAAGGACTATGAAGGAGTAGAAATGAGTATCAGAGCTATTATACCGATGGTGGTGATCACGCTTCTATTAACAGGTATCGCATTTGCCAATCCCGCGCCCTGGCCCGGGACTGATAACCAGTTCACCATTATGCAGACATTGGAATTCACATTCCACATCGAAGGACCGATACAACCGGATACTATGGGTACATGGATAATTTACGGGGGACCGACGCTGGTCAATATACTGAGCCCCGCTGAGACCAAGGGTACAGGGCTTGGCATTGAGCTGGGAGCAGAGCTGCGCAAGTACTTCATGCGGCCAATGTCGGGTCTCTTCGCCGGGGTATACCTGGGTGCGGGCACTCTCTGGAGGTCGGGTGAGGAGCAGGTGGAGGCTATCTCAGCCGGTGTTAAGCTGGGGTGGCGGATACCACTGTTCAACCGGGGGTTACTTCTGGACCTTGAACCGTACATCTGCGTAGGGACAAAACTCCTGGGTACAGATGGAGGTGATGACGGCGGCTTCTTCGATGCAGCTCTTTACCTTGGAACCAAGTTCGATTTCTACTGACCCAGCAGGACTGTTTTCCTTTCTCCCTGATCTATTGATTGAAAAGGAATAAGTAATGAATGTATTCTGCGAGTTCTGGGAGCGACATTCGGAAGCTGCTGCTGTTTCTTCTTTTCTCATCGCTGTAATCATCACAGGACTGATGGGCTGCGGCGACAATCCCTCCGAGCCGGTACAACCTGATTTCACTATCGCCTCCATCGTCTTCACAGGCGACTCTACAGGCAGTGAGGAACTGCGTGTTACAGCCAGGTGTCAATTAGAGGCAACGCGTGGTCAGAACAAGGGCCAGCCCTACTGCGAGGTAACGGTAACCTGGAATTCTCCATCGGATCATACTGTGCTTAGCTACTCCCTGAACAGATCAACTGAACCGGGAATCTCTTCCGGCGGCTCAAGCGCCCGGATTGTTGGAACCACAACCGACACGCTCCTTGCGGATTCCGATTCCCTGCAGTGGGCAACTACATACTACTACGCGGTCAGCGCTCTCAATTCCGATTCCACTGTACTCTGGAGTGATGAGGGAAGCATAACAACTCCTTTGTCACAGTTACCTACGCCGTCGGAGATCTCCGCAGCCGATTTACCAATGGGACGCTGCATTCTCACCTGGACTCCTTGCCCTGACGATGATTTCTCACATTACGCGCTGGTAAGGCGTCAGTACAGCGGATCGCTCCACGGAGACACTCTGGGAATCTTCTATGGGATGCAGGATACCACATTCCTGGACTCAGTACTCCCGACATATATGCCAAGATATTACCAGGTAACCACTACGGATACTCAGGATCTCAGTGCCGAGGGTAATATGCTGACCTACACATCCGACTATGGGCTGCCGTGGTACATGAACATATACTGGGACGGACCCTATTCCTTCGATAAATACTGGATAATAGATGAAACTCTCACACCATCCTGGGACGGAGAACAATTCTACTTCGTAGAGCGCATTGAAAACCAGTATCCATATTATTACGTCTATTCCTACATAAGGAGAATGAACACCTCTAATGCGGCCAGCACGAACGGTTGCGGATCCGATGAGATACATGGTTTCGCCCATGCACCGGGGGAGAACGCGCTGCTGGTTTCACGATCGATCGAAAGTAGGACTTATTCCCTTGAACTGTTTGACGACTATTCGCTAGAGCTTCTGAACAGCCTGACGGTGGATTTCGAATGCGACGGGATGCTGGTTCTCCCTTACAGCGGAATCGCGCTTATACATCCCCTCAGCAGTTCCACTTCTATAGCGCTGGACATCGAAACGATGGAGTTTGTGGATACGCTCAGCTACGCTTTTTCCTCCGGACAGGTTATCGAGGATTTCGGAGCCTACATATGGGGAGTGAGTGGTGGTCTGAGGAGGGTGGATCTGATCACGCATGAAGTTGTGGCCTACGGCAGTGGTTATCCCGGACACCAGCAGATAATCGCGTCCTCAAAAGGGGAATTATGTTACATCTCAGGCAATTCCTTCCATCGATGCGACCCCTTCAGCCTTGCAACGCTGTACACCGCTGCTCTTCCATCCCACGAGGCAGCAGCTCTGGTGGAGGCGCAGGACACCGTTTTCGCGTATCTGTATACCAGCCTTGAACCCGTGACGGTTTACAACACGGAGAATCTGACCAGCCCGGGCTATGTACTCTACAAAGAGGGATCGGATGATATAGAGATATTCGACATGATTACGTTAGAGGAGCAGGAAGAGATATGGTGCACCTGCCGAGACTACTACTCCGACGGGGATGGTGCTTTCAGTATTGCCAGGTGATGCTTGCGCAAAATACCAGTATGAAGTACATTTGCCTGTGTTTGTGAACCAGGATCTTAAAAGTAAAACCAGATCATTCAAAGTACTAGAGGAGGGTTAGTGTGAAATTCACAAAAATATTAGTACTGTTAGCTGCAATATCAATATTTGCTCTTGGCAGCTGTGGCAGCAGCGGGGAATCAAACGATTCCCGGGAAGACACCTCAAACGAAGATACCGAACAACAGACCGAAGATGTCGCAATCTCTTCGTCTTCCGGAACCTCTTCATCGTCTGATGAAGCATCAGAATATGACCCCGATCCTACCGACATCAATTACGACTACCTGGATGCAGGTATCCCTGCAGGTTTCCCCGACGTAATCCCTGTTTATGATTCTGCAAATACAACCGTTCTTGGAGGTTTAGAACAGAATGCCGGTGGAACCATGGTGTACAGTCTTGTTCTTGGCTGCAACGATCAAATTTCGGACGTGACAAATACCGTGGTTGGCAGCTTAGAGAACATAGATATGAATATGGCCGTTGAAGGTTCAACCATGCTTATGGGTTACATGGGCGACTGGGATTATGTAATAACGATTGATAACGGTGAAGCTGATGGATACACCACGATTGTTACATATACTTTAACTGAAAAACAATAATCTGAAATAGTGTGATTTTCCGCTATATTGGGGGACATGCAGCAGAGCCTGTGTGTCCCCTGATTAATTCATGGTGCAAAACCCTTCGCAAGTGCCGCAAGTGGCGTCCGACCCCATACAAACTCAGGACTTGCCATAACGTACATCATATTGTACATTATTAATATTATGGTACAATATAGTATACTCTAATGGATACGAGAAAGATACAATGAACCCACAGGATCCTAAGAAAATTTTAAGCAGCATGCCGATACCTGTGAAGCGTGCGTTGCGCAAGCTTGGGCGAGATATAAAAGATGCCCGGAAACGCAGACGGATAACTATGTCTTTGCTGTCCGAGCGAGCATCTATCAGCCGAACTACGCTTACGAGGATTGAGAAAGGCAGTTCCGGGGTTTCTCTGGGATCCTACGCCTCAGTCCTCTTCGTTCTTGGTTTAATTCACAGACTTGCTGAACTTGCAGATGTGCGTCACGATGAGTTGGGTTTGACTCTTGAGGAAGAACACCTTCCCCAGCGAATTCGTCACCCTCGATCCAGGAAGAATGATTATGCCTGAGATGAGTCAGCCTGTCATTGTATACATAGATCTTGATGGTTCCATGAAACTGGTTGGTCGTCTCTGGTCTCATTCCAGAAGGGGACGAGAGAGCGCAACTTTTGAATACGACCGAGCCTGGCTGGGGCATCCTCAGAGGTTCGCATTAGAACCTGCATTAACGCTTGGACCGGGGCAATTCCATACAGGTGCTGACAGAAAGCTATTTGGTTCTATAGGGGATTCGGCACCGGACAGCTGGGGAAGACTGTTGATACGGAGGAATGCACGGCAGAATGCAAGAGAATCCGGCTCCGGGAAACATTCTCTTTCTGAGATTGACTACCTGCTTGCCGTCGACGATTTGTCGCGGATGGGTGCCCTGCGCTTTGCCCTTCATGAGCAAGGACCATTACTGAAAGAGAACTCTCAGGGTCGTATTCCTCCTTTGCTTGCTCTACCAAGTCTACTGGCTGCGGCAGATCATGTAGTAAACAATGATGAAAGCGCTGAAGATCTCAGCCTGCTCCTTGCACCAGGATCTTCTCTGGGGGGAGCGCGACCAAAGGCTTCCATTCTGGATCGAAAACAGAACCTGTCAATAGCGAAGTTTCCAGGCAGAAACGACGAGTTGGATGTGATTACGTGGGAAATCGTTGCTCTCAACCTTGCCGAGTCTGCCGGTATTGCTGTTCCCATGCGCCGAGTAGAAATCATTAAGGGGAAACCAGTTCTTATCCTCCGAAGGTTTGACAGATCGGATGGTGTTCGAATTCCCTTTTTATCTGCACTGAGCATGATCGGTGCTGCTGATCATGAGCAATCCAGCTATCTTGAAATTGCTGATGCAATTAGAAGATACGGTGCTGCTCCTGAGACTGACCTTCAAAATCTCTGGAAACGCATCGTTTTCAACATTCTTATATCGAATGTCGACGACCATATGCGCAACCATGCTTTTCTATATACAGGTCCGAGAGGATGGCGTCTGTCTCCAGCATATGATTTAAACCCTACTCCTACTGATGTAAAGCCTCGTATACTGTCCACCTGCATTGACCTTTATGACTCCACCGCATCTCTGGATACAGCTTTTTCCGTCGTTGACTACTTTGGAATTCCCCTGGTTCAGGCTCGGTCAATGGTCGCAGATATTGGTATGGCAGTAAGTAAATGGCGCTCATTCGCTGCCACTCTGGGATTATCCAAAACAGAAATTGATCGAATGGAAACTGCGTTTGAGCATATTGACTTAAAAAAGGCAACTGCACTTATCTAGACCGTATATCTCACCAGAGTTACTACTGCAACACTGCATATGAGGACTGATACGATGAAACAAACCTGATTATTCTGTCATTGGGTTGATCCTAAGATTCCTGAACCCATAAACGGAAAACCCTCAAGGGATTCCGCACCGCGGTATCGAAAAGTCCTCATGTCGTTTTTAACGGTGGGTGGCACTGTTTATCTCTGTGACGGTCCACAGTAGACAATATTCGAACTATTTGTTGTGATTCATTTTGAAAATAGCTCTGAATGCGAGCCAATACGTTCGAATATTATCTTTTCTCCGTCAATCTTATATATCAGGAGCCAATCCGTTGAAATATGGCATTCCCTGCGATCCTTGTAGTTACCGGTGAGTTTATGATCCCGGAATATTGGATCGAGAACTTCCTCAGCAAGAAGCGTTCGAGCAATTAGTTTGAATTGCTCGATATCTCTTCCTTGCTTCTCAGTCCTTTTGATATCCTTTTTGAATTGCTTCGTAAAAGCAGGGGTGTACATCAGATCCCAAGCTTATCAAACATATCTTCTGCATTCTCGCAGATAACAATATCTTCATTCACATCTGTTGCATTGAAGGTTGCCTTGGTCGTTGCGTTGGGAATAACCATGTTGAAAGGTAATCCGTTGTTCATCTCTATTTGGCGGTAAAACATCGTTATTGCCTGTGTGGTATTAACTCCAAGACGATGCAATATCTCTTCTGCTTTTTCCTTCAGTTCAGGTTTAAGCCTTGCTCTTACAGTTGCGGTTTTACTCATGGTAACCTCCTTCACATCAAATGTAGCACATTTGGGCTACGTTGTCAATCAGATAATTAACAGTGTTCCAATTAATGTGAAGAGCCTAAGTGTCGCAAGTGACGTCCGACTCCATCCTTGACTCTTGAACCCTAAACCTGGGGCTGCATCAAAACCCTCTTCTAGAAATTTTCTAAAATAGAAAGCCACCCATGTCGTTTTTAACGGTGGGTGGCACTCATTGGTCTCTGTGGCGGTCCGGACGAGACTCGAACTCGCAACTTCCGGCGTGACAGGCCGGTGCTCTAGCCGATTGAACTACCGGACCGCTCAGAGTTGGATGAGAAATATCGAAAATTCTCAGCTGATGTCAAGGAGATACAATAATATATCCTGATATGGGGAACATTTACGCGGTATCAGAACTAAGTATACTTATACTGTAAATAGGAATATGAATTCAGAAGGGAATGATTATATGAAGCTATCTTCTTTACTGCTCGCGTGTCTGGCCGGCATCAGTCTTGCGAGTACAATTGAAATAGGAACCGCGGAGAATCCCTCAACCTCCCCATGGTGCGCCGATTGAACTGAGTCAACACGCTACCAGGTGGTAGTGCTCGCAAGTGAAATCGGTGATGCTATTGAGATCGAAACCCTTTCATGGATACGATCACTGGGTGGTGATCCTCAGGGAACTTACAACGACTACTCTCTTTACATGGGGCTTTGCTCCAGTAACGTACTGGGAACCAACTTTGACGATAATTACATCTCAGGTTCGCGGATTCTCGTTATGAGTTCATCCCCGTACACAACCCCTTCTGTTAATCAGAACGAATGGTTTGATAATATTCTGGACACATCATTCTGGTATAACGGTGAGGATAATCTGATTATTGAGATAGAATGGTCCGATGGAGTTGGATCGCTCTACACATGGCACTGGAACAGCGGCGGTCAAAGATGTGTCATTGGTCCTTATGGAGCATCCAACGCAACTGAGACCAGCTCTAATGTCCCAAACATCAGACTCAACGGAGTTCTCTCTCTTTCGAATACCACCTTTGGACGGATTAAGGCAGCTTTTATCTGAAATATTGTTTCTTGTAACCGGTCTCCCCTTGGCCTGGGGGACCGGTTTTTCTATTATCGGTTCAATTCATGAGAATTCATCAACCATATTCATGACTGCTTGAAAGACAGGATAGATGAGAATTTCTGCTCTGGTGCTTATTATTTTCACAGCAGTATTGTTCGCTTTCTGCCCGCTTGGCCTGCCGCCCGAAGAAGCCTGTTCCGCTGACAATCCTTCATGCGCTCTTTTCGTCGATGAGAACGCAGACGGTCTCTGCGACAACCCCGATCCAGAACCGGGAGGCAGTTCTGATCAGGATACAGTAGAAACAGAGGAAGTCCCGGAAATTATCAATACCGAAGATCCTGCAGAAGAACAGCAGGAACCACCACCTGACAGTGTTCAACAGACAGACATTCCTGAAGTGATTGCTGAAGAAGATGATTCTGCTGTTACTGTGGAAATATCGGAAGAAGTCACCGAATCAGCTGTGATAATTGAGGAAACAGAGATCGATGTACTTGAGGATTCCGTTATAGTCGATACGGTTACTGTTGAGGAGACCGAGGTTTCTCTCATCCATTGTCCTCTTAATCTTACTCCTGGTGAAGCTTGTTCAGAGGATAGTCAACGCTGCACGTTTTACCGCGATTTCAATGAAAACCTCCTTTGTGACAACCCGGGAGAACAGACAGATTCAACCGCTTTGATTGATGTAAATATCTCCGAAACAACATCCTCTCTTCAGATCGAATCAAGCGGCTGCCCACTAAATCTCCCCCCTGAGGCAGCATGCCCTGCTCCTGAAGACCGCCTCTGCCCTCACTACCGAGGAAGTAATGGCTGTATCAATCCTTCCGGGGGAGGGGTTCGAAGAACACAACTGATAATAATAGCCACCGCTATTCTACTCCCAGCAGCCACATTTCTGAAAAAGCGATATCGCGGCCGCAGGAAGACCGATAGACACAGGAGAAAAATCGCTCATATGACTGTTCAGGCGATCTCTATTCTAATCCTTGGTTTCTTCGTACAGGGATCCTACTGTCCGCTGGGTGTGTTTCAATACATCTTCCTTCCCGGCGGAGTGATTTTTCTCGGTGGGGTCGGTGTCGCGGTTCTACTGCTGCCTATGATATGGAGTCTTTTCATCGGAAGGATTTATTGCGGATGGGTATGTCCATTCGGAGCCCTGCAGGATCTTCTCGGTAAGATGAACGTTCCCCGGCCTCCCGCTTTCCCGAAGAAGGTTCACAGATTTCTCATTAACTTCAAGTATGTGTTGACTGTCGTATTTATCGGTGCGCTCATTCTTACCGGGAAAGGGTTCTTCGGCAAGATCATTCCTGCTTCTCTTTTCTGCCAGATAGATCCCTTCCATACCATATACTCGTATTTCATTGTCGGATCATTCACAGGTGCAATTGCTTCCATCTGCTTCATGATATTCTTTCCCAGATTTTTCTGTAAATACCTCTGTTTCTACGGCGCTGTTCTGAGTATTCTTGGAAGAGTGAGACTGTGGGCCAGGATTAGAAGAAAGCATGGACGATAACCGGTGCTTCCCCCTTGACCTGACCCTGTGTCAGTTAGCAGTAATTTACTGTGCGTAACGGGGTTCCTTCTACAAAGTGATAACTGAAGGAGAGAATAATGGCCGCTCACAGAGAAACCTGGAACAGCAGAACCGCTTTTGTCCTTGCCGCAATCGGATCAGCCATCGGGCTGGGAAATATCTGGCGGTTCCCATATATCACGTATGAAAATGGCGGGGGCGCTTTCCTTGTCGCCTATTTCATATGCCTGTTCATGGCGGGAATTCCATTGCTGATGCTTGAGTTCAGCATCGGGCACAAGTTCCACCAGGCGGCTCCGGGCGCGTTCAAGAAAATAAGTCCCAGACTTGAATGGTTCGGATGGTTCGCGGTCGGCGTAGGCTTCATCATTGTCACTTACTACGCTATCATTATGGCCTGGAGCGTGAATTACACTTACGAGGCTGCTACTCTAGGGTGGGTACAGGAACCGGGGAAATACGCTGAAACACAGTATGCCATAACGGGTACCGATCTGGAGGATATGGAGGTGATGACTGAAGTTCCTGCCTCCCTTACAGGACAATCATTCATATCACCTGTCAGCGGGGAAACCTGCATTATCCTTGCAGAACCAATCGGTTTTCAGGAGGTCGGCACCATTCTGGTGGCGTTCGAAGGAAATTTGTACGGTTTCAACAGTGTATCTGAAGCAAATACATTCATGGGTTCTCCCGGTGATTTCTTCTTCAATGATTTCCTGGGAGTCACATCTGAACCATGGGATCTTGGTGAGTTCAAATGGCCTCTATTCATCGGTTTCACGCTGGCGTGGATCTGGATAGTCGCTTCAGTATGGAGAGGCACTAAAACGGTCAGCAAAGTCGTCTTTTTCACCGTTCTGATTCCGTGGGGGCTGCTTGTTCTTTTCGTGATAAGAGGTATCACGCTGCCGGGAGCGGGGGTAGGTCTTAAATACTATCTAACTCCTGTCTGGTCGAAACTGCTCAGCGCTGATATCTGGCTGGCGGCTATTTCCCAGGTATTTTTCAGCCTGAGCGTAGGCTTTGCCATAATGATCGCATACGGCAGTTTTCTTCCCAAGAAAACAAACATAGCGGCCAATGCCATGATCATAGGTATTGCCGATGCTCTTACGGCGTTCTTCGGTGGAATGGCGGTTTTTTCTGCTCTCGGACATCACGCGTCGAATCTTGGCGTACCGGTTTCCCAGGTGGTCGAGAGTGGTCCCGGACTGGCATTCGTAGCATATCCGCATATTATCTGTACTCTGCCTGCTGCCAGGTTTTTCGGCGTTCTCTTCTTCATAATGCTTCTGACCCTGGCTGTCGATTCCGCTTTCAGCCTTCTGGAGGCGGCAACATCTTCGGTAAAGGATAAGTGGAACACATCGCACAGAAAGGCCAATCTCATCGTGGGTGGAGCCGCGTTTCTCCTCGGTCTGCCAATGCTGACAGGCATGGGGATTCACATACTTGATATCGCGGATCACTTCATGAACAGTTACGGCCTTACTCTGGTAGTTCTTGGTGAGGTGCTGATTATCGGATGGGGTACCGGCGCAAATAAGCAGAGAAATTACATCAACGAGAACTCCAGCTTCAATATCGGCCTCTGGTGGAGTATCTGTATTCGCTGGCTCATCCCGATGAGTATCGTCTGGATGATCTTCAGTGAGATCCAGGAGAGAGCAGTACCATATGGAAGCTTCGGTCTTCGCAGCCAGGAGTTCCTGTTCGGATGGCTGCTGATTATTCTGCTTCCAATAGTCGGTGATATTCTCGCCAATGCCAGGGGAAAACAGGCTCAGCAGCAATAACGGATAAGCTCATAAGACCTACGCGAAGGGGCTTCGGAAGTTCTCTATTATTCCGGCGATTGTTCTGTGTTCGGCCAGAACGCGGTATTCGAGAAGCTTAAGAACTGTCCTGAAGTGCTTCCACTCTTTCCCGAAGTTGTCACTTGCCTCAATCAGCTCCTGCATTTCCTTGATGCTTATTTTCAGAAATTCGGAAGCGGTGGTGCTGTCGATATCTTCTTCCAGAGCGGTGATAATCGCGTTGAATTCCCCTTTATCCAGCCAGATCCCTCCGCACTCTCTGCAGTAGTCCAGTTCAACTTCTGTATCTGTATAGCCGATTAAAGCCATCTTTCCGCCGCATGAAGGACATCTGGAGGAATCCTTCCTGACGCGGAAACCATCGGTTTCCTTCCAGAGATTGAATTCCATCCATGCAAGGTCGGGATCAGCTATGTTTCTTGCCTGTCTCAATTCATCTCTGTCGAACCAGCTTCCACCGCAACCGGGGCAGGTTTCAATTCTCACACCGGAGAATTCTGTTGCTTCCAGTTCCGTATTGCATTTGGGGCATATCATTTATTTTCCTCCTCTTCGCGCCAGTTCATAGAGATCAAACCTAAACTGATTGCATTATCAACAACAACCTGTGCTTGTTTTGCTACAGGAGGATCTATCATTTTTGAACCGAGAACTATTGCTCCAAGACCTTCACTTTCCGCTTTCTCCATGGCAACTACAACCTTTTTTGCCCTGCTTACCGCTGCCGGCTCAGGAAGGAACCCTTCGTTGATTATCGGAACCTGGAGTGGATGAATGCACCCCTTGCCGATAAAGCCAAGAGTCTTTGCCCTTCTGATCGATTCGCGAAGCCCTTCTTCGTTCTTTACATCGGCGTAAACGGTATCTATCGGCTGAAGACCGGCAGCTCTTGCGGCAAGTACTACCAAACTCCGTGCCGTGAAGCTCTCTGTTCCCTCAGCAGTTGGGGTAACACCCATCTCAGCTGAAAGATCCTGCAATCCAAGCGTCAGGGCGACTGAATCTTCCGGAACCGACATAGCAATTGAAAGCGCGTTGAAGATTCCAAGGGGGCTCTCTATTATGGGCATCAGCCAGACAGGTGCTTCCCTGCCGTATATCTCAGCAAGCTTCTCGATCATATCCCTTATGGAAGAAACTTCGTCCGCCAGTTCAACCTTGGGCAGCAGTATGTGCTGAACAGGCTGCGGTACTATCCAGTCAAGATCGTCAATTGACAATTCACCCTGATTGATCCGCACCATTACTTCCATCCCGCCGAAATCAAGATTCTGCAGCGAGTAAGCCACAAGTATACGGGCTTCGAATTTCCTGTCAGGAGACACGCTGTCCTCAAGATCGAGAATTACGGCATCCGCTCCTGATGAGAGCGATTTCTCCATGAATCTCGGACGGTTTCCAGGAACATACAGCCTTGATCTTCTGGGTCTGTATCGTTCCGATGAAGTGATATTTCTAGCAGGAGGTAAAGCCGGAAAATCGTCACCTAGTACTTTCCTTGAGGCGGCTTCGAATCTTGCGGCAGCAACGAACGGTGCAGCGCCGCAATCCTCTATATCGACACAGCCTGCTGCAATTCCCATCCGCTCCGCTGTGTTCCGGACTGCTTCCTCAATAAGATCAGGGGAAGAACTGCCGTTTATGGCGATAGATAGTTCTGCATCAGTGCATTCGTAGGTTATTTTACAGTCTGATTTGACTTTAGGGCCTGAATATCCGCATGAAGCTTTATCTGGCATCAGTTCTCCTTCAGATAATGTTTCAGAATTCACTACATCTGTAATCTAATGAGTAATATCGCAGGAAGAACAATCAGCAGGACCGCACCCCAGAGGATTCAGCATCAGAAAAGTAAATCCTGAGTCAGGATGACAGCGAAAAGCGTACATCTCAAGAAATGACTGTATCCCATACCCCCGTTCGGAACACCATGGTTCGTATTCAACCGCGAAGGTTCTCATTCTCATACTCTCAAGGTATACCGAGACGCTGTCCTGCCAGGGAGAGGTATCAATCCCTGATCTGGAATCTATCCATACAGGTGTAATAACGGCGGACAGCTCAGGAACTGAACCGATCTGCTGAAGCCATTGATCTTCGTCAAACAGGATAACCTTCAATGGAGGGAGATTTGCACCGCGTATCTGTTCAGCCAGTTCAACTCCCCTGTCCTGTTCATCCTCTGCAAATGTCAGAATGTACAATGTATCGGAATCCTCAACCGAGAATATTGAAATGTCAGCATCTCCATGGGATTCATGAACTACCATTTCAGCCAGTTCCTGCCGCATGGAGGATTGTGAAATCCATAGCGCAAGCCCTCTTATTCCAATCGCTCCGAAATAGATGGCGACGATAACAGCGATCACTCTTGCTGCCTTTGTAACCCAATCCTTCACCGTGAGAAGACCGAATACCGCAAAGGGGAGCATGTATACCGTGGTGCCAGCAAAGAATCCGATGAATAGCGTCATGCCGCTGAGCGGACCGCTGGTATTAAAAGCGCTTGTAACAGCTATGAGAAATGCGGGGCAGATGGAAAATCCCGTAAGGATTCCGAGCAGGAAAGCACTTCTGGTAATCTTGAGCAGTTTTCCTGTCTGGCATCCTGAACAGGTTTTCCTTACTCTGACAACAGTAAGAAGAAGATATACCGAAAAAAGCAGATAACCGGACAGGACTAATGGAGTCCTGACGGAAGGAGGGATTACCCCTCCCAGCTGTCCTATAAGCGCTCCGAATATCGCGTATGCAATGAACCTTCCGGCGTTGAGCTTCAGTATAACCCACAATGCCTGAAATCCTGTTCGCTTCTCCCCCAGAAGGTAAACTCCGTAAACAGGACCACAGGAAGCAAGACAGGTCAAACCTGTTGCCAGACCCAGCGACAGTCCTGCGCTCAACGATTCAAACAAAAGGCGGCCTTCCCGTAAAAGCCGTACAGGGACACTGAATGTGTCCCTGTAGGCAGGTATGCCAGAATAATAATGCTGCTAAAAGCTCAGCGAACCCGGATAGAACTCCAGACCTGTCCGCACACGCCACCAGACCTCAACTTCTTCCAGGTCAGTCCTTTCCTGCTCAATGATACCCCATACGCGAAGGGTGGTTCCAAGCTGGTATTCCAGTCCTGGACCGAATACAATCCGCTTTCTTGTATCACCTGCTCCGGCAACCGAGGTAGGGGTTGAGCGGGCTTCAGCATTAAGCAGAAGCGATAATCCCCTGTAGAAATTGATTCTTGAGAATAGAACAGCGCGTTCAGTACGGATCGAAGAGCTTGAAAGCTTGCCTGATAACGTGATTACCGAGGGCACTTCCCTCGAACTCATAAAGTGATAGATAATTCTTGATTCGGCGGAAGTACATGCGGGCCTGATAACTCCATCGTAATCGATTACGGATTCGAATGTAGTGTTCACCGCAAGTGAGGGAATTATCATGCGAACCAATCTGATCCTTGAGGTGAACCTGTCAGCCAGATCATTCCCCAGGAAATTGGTACCGTTGTAGAATGAGTATGTGACGTCGCCTGCTACATAAAAGTGGGCGGGAAGGGATTGCGGCTCAGTTGCAAACGCGATATCAAACCTGCCCCATGTTGATTCATAATCAATGAAATCAGAGCTCGTATTATGGTACAAACCTGACATGCTCATTGTAAATCCTGATGTCTCACAGGAGATTCCGCCGTTCAGACGGGATTCCGTCCAGGCTAGATCGTAACCATCCTCCTGCTTTAAATCTCTGTTCCAGTACAGCCCTCTTACGAAGACATGATAATTCTCTGAAAAATCAGCAGCAAGAGACAGTCCGGGTCTAATAAAACCTTCTCTGTATGCGACTCCGGCCTGTACCGGAAGAACCAGTTCCGGTTTATCGCCCAGATCAACAGTCCAGCATATATCAGGATTTATGGTAACAGGTCCTGCATTCATAATGAAATCAATATCAGTCTGGCTGTACGTATTAAGTATTCTTGGCACAATACCGGTGGTGTCCTCGTGAGAATACTGCTCCTCAAGGATGAGGGTCCAGCTTTCAGTACCGAGCATTCCTCCAAGTTCGAGTCTCCCGGGTTCAGGAGAGAGGCTGTCACCGCCCGTCTGAACATCCATCCATCCATCAAGAGAAGCCGCGAAAACAAGAGCTGGAAGAAGAAGCAATGGAAGCGTTTTTCTGATCATCAGTATATCGCTCCTTCCGGACACTGCTCAACACATCTGTAGCAGAAGTGGCAGAGGGAAGGATCAATCACGGCATCACCATCTATTACTTCTATAGCTCCGTATGGACAAACTTCAACACATTCTCCGCAACCGGTACAGGCATCGGTGTCTACAATCAACTGGGTACTTTCGACCGGTCCCTTGCATGCAGATACAAGCACCAGAGCAGCAGCTAGAATTGCAAAAACCTTAGCGTATTGCGTCATAGCTGCACACCCCCTGACAGAACCCGCATCCTATGCAGGTCTGGGGATCTATATGTGATTTGCCATCGATGATCTCTATCGCGCCAACCGGACATACGAGTTCACAATCTCCGCAGCCGGTACATCTGGCTCGATCAACCCTGTAAGCAATCTCTGCTACAGCTAATGACACAATGACCAGAAGCAGTATCGAAGTGAGAATAAGTGCTTTTCGGCTCATTGTTCAATCCCCTGAAGGAAGATTTCCGTACCTTCTTCGGACACACCGAACAGTGCAAAATGTGTTCTGGTTGATGGCGCGAATATGGTATTGACAGGACAGACATATGTGCACAGACCACAGGCTATGCACAGTCCGGCATCTATTATCGCATTGCCGTCAGTGCCCATTGTAATCGCGCCTACGGGACATGCATCAATACAGAGCTCGCACGATATGCAGCCGCCCGGCTCAACGATAAATGCCCCTTCAATCATTACCGAGCCTGGAAACACGCCTGCTGAATCGGGATAAATCGTAGCAAACACCGCGCCCCAGTCAGGAGAGTCAGCATCGTACTCCATCTGAGACCCTCTCAGTATAAGGTGCTGGTAATCACCTTCCACCGGATCCCACTGGATAAGACCACCGTTTGAATCCTGTGAGTAAACAACCGAACCGGCAGCTAAAGAAGTCAGTATCAGAAAAATCACTGGAAGAAAGTTCTTCATTCCTCAACCACCTGTCTTTTCATTGACCAGAGCCCGTACTCATGGCACTGGATTAAGCATTGGCCGCAGTTAATACATTTATCGTAATCTATATGTATCATCCCGGAATCCACTCCGGGTGTGTTCCAGTCCGGTGTGTACCAGATTGCATCAACCGGACATCCAGGGCCACAGTAATCAAGAAGAATGTAACACTCGTTAGCGCAATGACCGCACCATCTCGGATCATTGAAGTAACGGAGCCTGTAGCTTCCGGATGCCGAGACCACTTCCGACAGGGCACCTAAAGAACTTTTTGCTCTGATAGCAAAGAAGTACGCCTGCCCATATCTGCTGTCTGATATCGCGTTAACAGGACATACACGAACACATTCACCACATGCAGTGCACTTGTCCAGATCGATAACAGCTTTCCCCTCAATGAGATGCATTGCATCCTGCGGGCATGCTTCAACGCACAAACCGCACGATATACATGTGTTCTGGAAAACCTCCGGCTGAACCTGAACATGCGCAACCATTCTGGCGCTGTCTCCGGCTGGAACAGAGGCTATCGGTACCGCATTATCCCAGTTGGAATCATCTATGGGATACGGTGATATCCTTATCTCATACCATTCCGCATCATCATCGGCTGTCCAGTGCAAAGTAAATGTTGAAGTTTCTCCTTCGGCCATATCACCATAGGTAAAGCCTGTATCCACTGTCAGCTCTGTGTCGAATTCAGGTCCGGAGCCCGGTATCTGATCCTGCGAAAGGCAAGAGATCATAACCATAGTCATGACCAGAAATATCAAAGGTATAACTGATTTTCTCAATTTTAATCCTCCTGAAACTAATTCTTAATTCCGGGTAACTATAATCCTGCAATAGCTTAATGTCAGTGATGTATATTCATACTAATATAATATGATATTGTTCCCGAAGTTAGCCTACAGCGGAAAACTCTTGCTGAACGAAAGCTTTCAAGGCATATTCATGTCCCGCGGAGGGGTGCCGGAGCGGTTGAACGGGACGGTCTCGAAAACCGTTGACCCCCTATGCGAGGTCCGTGGGTTCGAATCCCACCCCCTCCGCCATGACTCGAACAGTGCCACCCACTGTTAAAAGCGACATGGGATTTCCCTTTATTGAATTAATTCGTAACTGTTATGAATCTCTTAAAAGAGGGTCTTGATGCTGCCCCAGGTTTCGGGTTCCAGAGCACTCACTGGCTCTCCGTAGAAATCAAAGAACATATCGCAGATATCGAACCAGTAATCTGACCTTAGCCATACACCTGAACCGTCATCCTTCCAGCAATAGTCAGCAATGTGGTGAATACCGAAAAGGATGAAGCAGTTGTCGTTAACGTCAGCCTGGGTTTCGAAGTAGTAATGCACACCCGCATCAAGCTCAGGATATACATCTACATTGATGGTGCAGTAGGTTTCGTAGATGTTGTAACCCCAGTTGCTGTCACCTGTGAATGTGTTGATGCAGGGCACGCTCTCAGCCCATACATCGATGTTGGTGTTGGGGTCGGAATCACCGGTAATATCTTCGGAGATGACGAAGTTCATCATTGAAGCCTGTTCACCTGTCCAGATCATCCAGACACACATCTCTGTGACATAGTAGTTGTCATCAAGTTCGAAGTCATCGCAGAGCCAGCGGTCACCGGCACTGTAGATGGGAACACCGTTGTACAGTTCTGCAAAACTGTAAGTCTGCGAATAAACCAATCCATCAATCTCAATCGGACCGGTTCCTTGAACGTGACGTGGACTCAGAACAAGAGGCTGATCAGCCAGAATAGAAGCTATGGATAAGAATAGCATCGTAAAAAGGAATTTCTTCATCGCACACCTCCTTAAACTGAAGATGAACTCAAATAGATTGTAGAGTTTTACGTATGGAATGTCAAGAAGTGACCACGAGCTCAGCAACCTGTTTAATCACTTTAATTCTGTTATCGGAAGGATCAACGAAGAAAGTTTGATAATGTGTCACGATACCCCGCCAGTGCCCCAAACGGTGCCACCCACCAATAAAGCGACATGGAGCTTTTACTTTCATGCTGAAGCTGTTAATTCGGGGCTTTCAATGGAAGATCAACCTGGACGAGGGTTTATTAGGGTATGCTTTCCCGGAATGTTTATCTATCCTTCCAGTCTACCAAAGACTTCTTACATGCTCGTACTTCTGTATGATTCTGTCTTTGGTTAATATTGTGGCATTTTCCTCTCTGGCTGTTGCCACAATGATCTGATCTGCAGGGTCTCCATTGAATGGTTGCGGCAGTGATGTTGATCTATATGCAATGGTCGGCGTCAAAGGTACAAATCGTAGTTTAGGCATATCTAATGCTTCGGCAATCCATTCTTCGGGATTACAGGAGATACCGATTCTCTTCTTCTCCAGGAGCTTACTGAACTCCCATGGAGAAATTGCTGAAAGTAGAAGCGAATCATATTGTTCTGGGGTTGAAAGTAATGATCGTACTCCTGTGGATAGTTGCTGTGGATTCATGTTCCACCAGATCCAGACATGTGTATCGAGTATGTACTTCATTTGCATGCATTCCACATATCTTCACCAAGAGGTGATACTATGTCCTTCTCAAATACCAATGCTTCTGACAACTTCCCCGGAGCAGGTTTGCTGGTCGAAAACGGAATGACTTCAACTAATGGCTTTCCTCTCTTAGTTATCACTACAGACTCTTTTGTTTTCGCAATCCGACCCAGTATCTGAAGAGCATGAGCCTTAAAATCAGTTATCGCAAAAGTTTTTATATTGAATCACCTCCATTACGCCTTAATATGGTCATTTCAAATGGTCATGTCAAATATCCATGAATTTTCTTATTTAAGAGCTTCCACGCTTCTATTGCTCAATTCCTTCGAGGATATAGTTTTAACAGATGCGGAAATCAGGTTGTGCCCAGGAGCTCAGCAAACTGTTCAATCACTTTAATTCTGTTATCAGGAGGGTCAATGAAGAAAGTTCGATAATGTATCATGATGCCCCGCCATGAAAGTGAATGCCCCCTTCATGGGGCTTTTACTTTCATAGAGAAGTTGTCGATTCGGACCTTTGATCGCAGATCAAAATGGTGAGTTTACACTGAGCGAGTTTTTCGAGTCGAAGTGAATCCTACCCCCTCCACCATGATTAGTCGAGTTCGAATTCATAGAAAACAGCGGTCCATACCCCGACACCTTCCCCGTTACGCTGAGCTGAAGTCCATCTTGAATTCCATGCGGCTTCAATGGCAGCCTGATCAAGGAGATCTGAACCACTGGATCGATATATTTTAGCCTCCATAACGGTACCAATGCTATCGAGATACAGGATCACTGAGACACCGCCTTCAATTCCATTAACCCTTGCACTGTCAGGGTAATCTGGTAAGGGACGATACATGCACACGGGAAGCACTTCTATTCCTATTCTAGACTGGGGACCGGTTCGTTCATAGGTCTGCTCTGGAATATTGTTTTGCGCCGAAACCTGCTCTTCAAGATTCTCGGTGTTAATCAAACTTCCACCGTTATCATCTGTATTTTCAATATGAAAGTTGTCCTCGGAGGAACACGCCAGAAGAAAAGCAATGCACACAACCGCTACTACCATTCTCATCATTATGCTCCTCTTAATCTACGTCTGATTGAATCAACTCTAAGATAATCATGTAAGAGTATGACTAATCTCAATCTCTTCCGCAACTTTAATTAAGCATTTGTCTGATTCATCGAAGAAAGTTTGATAATGTGTCACGATGCCCCGCCAGTACCCCAAACGGTGCCACCCACCAATAAAGCGACATGGGGCTTTCCATTTATGGGAATAATTAGTAACTGTTATGAATTTCTTAGAAGAGGCTCTTGATGTTGCCCCAGGTTTCAGATTCAAAATCAAGAAACTGTCCATCGAAGTAGAAGAACATGTCGGAATCCTGACCGAATATGACATCGGATCTCACCCATATGCCTGAACCATCATCGTACCAGCAGTAGTCACCGTTGTAATTGTGACTTACAAGAATGAAACAATTGTCAACGACATCAGCCTGGGTTTCGAAGTAGTAGTGTATGCCGCTGTTTAGCATAGGATGATTAACTGGAATAAGATCGCAGTGGGTCATATATATATCATAGCCCCAGTTACTGTCGCCGGTGAATGTGTTGGTGCAAGTTACGCTCTCTACCCAATAATCGGTATTGGTATTTGGATCGGAATCGCCGGTATCATCTTTGGAGATTATGAGGTTCATCGTTGAGCCCTGTGCTCCTGTCCAGATCATCCATATGTCTATCTTCCAAACCCATGCAGGACCGCTAATCTGGAAATCATCGCAGGCCCAGCGGGCACCTGCACCATAGATACTGTAACCGTTTAGCAGATTTTCATAACTGTAATCCTGCAAATATATGGTATGCCAGGTCTCACTCGGACCAGTTCCTTGAATGTGACGGGAACCCAACTCATAAGGTTGATCAGCAAGTGAAGAAGACAGGAATATGATTAGAATAGAGGAAAGGAATAATCTCATAACTCACCTCCTTTCAATGGAGGTAGACTCAAATAGAGTGTAAAGTTTTACGTATGTGATGTCAAGATGTACTCAGGAAATCAGTAATCTGCTTAATCACATTAATTCTGTTTTCGGGAATATCTCTCTTCCACGCAGGGCATAACTTGAGCGAGTGAAATAAGTCGAAGGGAATCTCATGATCAATTCCTGTTACTAGAAGAACATATTTGTATTTTTTCAGTATTGGATTCTAATAAACTTCAGGGTTTTCACAGCTTTCCTCAATAAAGCTATGCACATCTTTGCTGAAGCTATCCAGACACTTTTCATCCAGATAGAACATATGACCAGCATGATAGTAAGTCTCTTGTATGTTTTTCTTTAGTTTGAGATCAACGTTCATATGCGAAACCATATACTTCGTGGCCATAAGAGGTGTAGCAAGATCATAATAACCCTGTGCTACGAGCACTTTCATGTATGGATTAACTGACATCGATAATCTTAGCTTTTCCCCCGTGCTTGGGAGTTTGCCCTTCTCCCATTTCCAATTCTTTATAAAATCATGGTCCATCATGACTTCATAGCTCATATCAGTATCTAGCCCTAGTTCTCGGCGAAGGTAATCATTCAGCATCGATGTATAAGGAGGTTTAATGGAAGTCATGGAGGGATCAAACTCAGGTCGGTCGTTCACTTCAACAGCCTCAATCCCCTTGAAACGAGAGTCTAGCCTGCCAACACTTCTTTTTTCGCTGCGAAGTAATTCCTTGCGGAACCTTCCCTGATGAATTCGAAGATTGGATCCTACTATGTAATCCTTCTCCAAGCCTGAATATCGAGAGAGTTTATCAGCTATATCAGCACTCTCTTCATCGCTGATTCTGTCTCCTTTCATCAGTGCCGGTGTCAGTTCACTCTCAACCCAAACCTCTACCTCAGCAAGAAGATCTGGTAGATCCCGACTCTGCAACTCCTTATCAAGTTTTTTATGGTACCATGCAGCAGCAGTATAAGTTGGAATAAATAGCTGGAAGGGCAGGTCATCATCATCCCTGAACATGATCGGGCGCAGGTCCAATGCAGTGGAGATTAGAATAATCCCATTGAATGCTATCCCTTTGCCGAAAAGTGCAGCAGCTAGTCCAGCAGCCCGTGTAGTGCCATAACTCTCTCCCGCAAGAAACAGTGGTGATGACCATCGATTGAACCGGGATAGGTAGAGCTGTATGAATTTTCCAACTGACTCTATATCGCCATCGAAACTGTGAAATTTCTGATACAAGTCCTTCTTTGCAGCTCTACTGAAGCCTGTGCCAACAGGATCTATAAACACGAGGTCTGTGTGCTTGAGCCATGTACTCTCGTTATCCTCAAGGTGATATGGGGGAGAGGGCATCCAACCCTCCTGTTTCATCACCACACGTTTCGGACCCAATGCACCCATATGAAGCCAAACGGAAGATGATCCCGGACCACCGTTAAAGGCAAAGGTCAAAGGTCTTTCAGATAAATCTTTCACTCCATTCATCTCGTAAGAAGTAAAATAGATCTCCGCTTGGATTTCACCCTTGTCATCTTTTAATGGGAGAACTCCCACCCTTGCTTTGTAGGCTAATTTTCCATCCTTCAGATTAATTCCATGGGCTGTTTCGGAAGGCTCCAAACCAAGCATTCGAAGTTTTTCTTCTTTTTCTTTATCAGTTTCTTTCTCTTCTGCTTTCTCCGGATTTATTTCTTTTTCAGAACTCATACTTATTACCATCCAATTTCTGTTTTGTAATGCAATGTCTATTCAGCTTCTATTATGTAAATGAATCCCTAATTCTTTTGAAAACTTAACCGCTTCAAGTGAAAGTATGATAACTCTACAGCTCCCTGGCAACTTTAATGAAGCATTCGTTTGATTCATAGAAGAAAGTCCGATAATGTACCAAAATACCCCGCCATCGTCCCAAACAGTGCCACCCACGAATAAAAGCGACATGGTGACTTTTGCTTTCATAGTGGTTCCACGCCGGGAATAGCTTACTTATCTATTTTGTAACATTCGATTCGGATCTTCGGTCGAATAGCGAACTGGTGTGTTTACCCTGAGCGAGCGTAGCGAGTCGAATAAAACGC
>JAIOQY010000053.1 GCA_021108435.1 Candidatus Aegiribacteria sp. | reverse complement strand
CACAAATGCAAAGCTATGACCCAGAGTAATATCTGTGCTGGTTATACAAACGTTCGCGCTGCGCGCGGCATGAATGTAGAGAGGAATGTTTGATTTGAGTGTTGGAATGAACCTTCTAGCAATTATAGGTAGTCCACGAAAAGAGCAAGCCACTGATACACTGGTAGACAAAGCAATTGAGGGAGTTAAGAAGAAGCTTCCTGATGTATCTGTGAAGAAACTTTACCTCGCTGATCACAAGATAAGTCACTGCAAAGATTGCCTTTCCTGCTGGAGCAGGGATACTGAGAGTCCCATTGCCAGATGTGTGATCCGTGATGATATGGATGAAATCAATCAGGATATCTTGAATGCTGATGCTTTAATAATGGGAACTCCAATCCATATGGGATATGCTACCGCACTTGTAATGACTTTCCTTGAGAGGGTCTGCTGGACATTCGCGAAACCAGCGAAGAGCTACATCCTGGTGAAAGGCTGTCCAGCTCCAAGATCAAACAAGAAAAGGAAAGCGGTAATCATTGCAGTTTCAGGAATGATACCTGCCAAGTACAAAAAGTTATGTAACTGGGCAACACCACAGATTAAAGGAGTCCTGAAGGATTCGCTGAATGCACAGACAGTCGGAGAGCTTTACGCTGGTGATCTATGGCACCGAGAAATCGAGCAGTATTTCAACAAAGCCAGAAAGCTTGGTGAGAAGCTTGTTTAAAGACTACTGTGTATTTTGAAAAAGAGATCAGCTAACCACAAAATGCAGCAGAACCGCAGCCATGGATTTAATTGACCTGTTTTCGCAGTCTGCTGATTTAGAGTGTTCGCGCCGCGCTTCGAGCGTATTGGTGAGTGAATGGGAGAATAAGATTGATTGAGCATTCAATAATTCATTACAAAGAAGGGCAAATATTTAATGCCGAAGTATATAGAAAGGCAGTAAGAGCAATAATACGAAGACAGGACAAAGTCCTACTAATTCATTCAACTAATGTTGGTGATTATAAGTTTCCTGGTGGTGGAGTAGAAAAACAGGAAGATGATTCAGAAGCATTAAGAAGAGAAATTAGAGAAGAATGTGGACTAGTATTATCAGAAATTAAAGAAATAGTAATAAGAATTACAGAATTGAGTCAATCAAAGGAATCAGAAACAACATTATTTAAAATGATTTCAGAGTATTATCTATGTGAAGTAAATAATGAATATGTAACACAGCAACTTGATAAATATGAAGAAGAATTAGGATTTATACCGATTTGGATTACCATAGAAAAGGCAATTGGACTAAACAAACAAATACTTAAATCATCAAAAGATAAAAAACCATCTTGGCTAGAAAGAGAAATATTGGCAATGGAAGCAATGAATGAGAGAGAATTCACCTAACAAATGCACGGACCAGCCACAAATGCAAAGCTATGAACCAGAGTAATATCTGTGCTGGTTATGCAAACATTCGATTCAGTATCAAAAAGACATCTTGACATCATAACGTTATAGCGTTATGCATCGTACAGAATCGGAGGTGAATCATGACTGAGCTGACAAAGCGATCTACAGTATATCTTGAACCTGATCTGCACAAGGCTCTGCGACTCAAATCGATCGAGACATCACGCTCGATGTCAGACCTGGTAAACGATGCCATCCGCGATGAACTTTCTGCGGATGCAGATGATTTGGCTGTATTCCGAATTCGACAAGATGAGCCTGCTATCGCCTTCGAAGAGTTCGTTAATGAGCTGAAGCGCAATGGCAGAATATAGAATTCTTGTCCGCAATTCTGTCCACAAAGATCTCAATGGCATACCTAAGAAGGATGTGAGGCGCATCGTTAAGGCAATTGGGGCTCTTGCCAATAATCCACGCCCGCCACAATCCAGGAAACTCTCCGGTGAGGAAAAGTACAGATTACGCTGTGGTGTATACAGGGTGATATATGAGATCAAAGATGAGGAACTCATTGTCTGTGTAGTCAGAGCCAGGCACAGGAAAAACGTATACAGGTAGAAATCGAACAAAGCCATGCTCTCGACGGGCTGTGTATACAACTCCTTCCGCGAGTGATGGCTGATGTTATAGTCAAAAACGAAAAGGTGAATGTAGTATATGAGCTTGAACCACCTTACTCCTGAGGAACTCATTAACAATCTAAAGATCGTTAGGAGTTTCTCACTTTCACCTGATGGCAAGTCGGTAGCTTTCTCCAGAGAAACCAAAGGTGTTTCTCAAATTTACCTTGCGGAGATAAAAGAATTCGAACCAGAACAGTTGACTGAATGCGTTGGCTCCAAGACTGCACTCACCTGGTCGTCAAGAAATGATCTGATTGCATTTGTACATTCAGGAGAAGATGGTAAAGGATGCAATCTCTGCACAATGAGCTTATTTGACAGAACTATAAACACACTGCTCGAACTTGAAGAGGGTAGCATTTGGGATACTTCCTGGTCCGGCGATGGTAAGCATCTTGTATTCTGCTCAAACTGCGAAAGCTCAACAGATATCTTCACGATAGATGCTAATGGTAGAAACCTGCTTCGTCTTACTTCAGGTTCGGAAATGGATCTGTATCCACAATGGTCTCCGGACGGATGCAGATTGCTTTTCTACAGAAGAGTTGGCTATGGCCCACTTAGCCAGTATGAGATGATATTGATCAACCTCGACAGCAAGAAGTTGAGGAAGATCGGGCCTGAAGCAGATCGTAACGGTTGGGGTAAATGGTCACCGGATGGAAAGAGTGTTGCATTTGCTTCAAATGTCAGCGGTTGTTACCATATCGGAATTCTTTATTTACCTGAGGATAATGTTAGATGGGTGACTACTGGGGAAAGGAATTGCTGGATTCCGACATGGTCACCGGATGGATCCAAATTGGCTTATCAAGTTGATATGCGAGGGAGTCGATTAATCACGATAGCAGACTTGAAAAGCGGTGAGATAAGGCTCCCTGGACCAACTGCTGGTTTGTGCTCAGATATGGAATTCACATCTGATTCCAGGTCAATTGTATTTACTCATGAGGGACCACTCAATCCATTAAGCCTATGGCACATAGATCTTAATACAGATGAGTTGCTGCAACTGACTGCCGGGCTGCCTGATTCCGTCGACAAGGAAGTGCTGGTGACACCGGAAGAAATTACTTATTCCTCTCTCGATGGTTTGGAGATACCTGCACTTCTTTTCAGACCAGCATATAAACCAGATGATGAGCTCCCTCCAGCGGTTATCAGACTTCATGGAGGTCCCAACTACCAAACTTTTAATTGGTGGCACCCAAGGATTCAGCTCCTGGTTAATCACGGATATTTGGTTCTTGCCCCTGACTTTCGGGGGAGTACTGGATACGGAAAGGAATTTGAGAAAAAAAGCATCGGCGACTGGGGAGGTGGAGACCTGAAGGATGTAGTTGCTGCAGCTGAGTGGCTGATGTCCGCTAGGCAGGCTGATCCAGACAGAATAGCTCTCCTGGGAGGAAGCTACGGAGGTTACCTGATGCTGATGGCTATGGCCAGGACTCCTGAATTATGGGTAGCTGGAATTGACCTTTTCGGTTTCGTTGATCTGAAGACATTCCACAGCAGTACCAGTGGTTGGGTAAGAGAGTGGTTAGAGAATCAGATCGGCAGACCTGAGGAGAATCCTGAATTCTATCGAGCTCGATCTCCAATTACTCATTGCTCTGAGATAACAGCACCATTACTGATCTTTCAGGGAGCCAGGGATGAGCGCGTTCCTCTCGATCAAGCTGAACAACTGAGGAATCAAATGGAAAGCAATGGCAAGGAATGTAGTCTTGAAATCTATAAGGATGAGAATCACTACTTCAGTATGAAATCAACACAGATTGAAGTCATGAAAACAATTCTATGTTTCCTTGATAAACATGTTGCGAAGAAATAAAAAGTAGGATAGTATTTGTCAGAGTTCATCGTGCTGGAAGATGATTAGAACATAACAAAATTCAGCGGAACTGCGGTTATATGATCGATGCGAATGTTTCGCAGTCTGCTGATTTAAAGCATTATCAAGTAGGAAGGTATATGATGAAATCCGCCCTTTCTATAGCTATCCTGGTAATCATGATATCTTTATCAGGTTCATGCGAATCGGATGATCAAGAACCTGCAATATCCAATTCGATCACTATACCTGAATACGAAATATCGATAGATGATTCATTCGGCGTGGAGCTTGGAGATTCCCTGAATATGATTGGCAGCATCAATGGCCTCTGCAATCATCCTGATGGTTCTATTCTGCTGCTGGATCGCTCATCCCTTAGAATTCGAGTCATCACGACTGAAGGTGATTCTTACCTGATAAGCCGACGGGGAGATGGTCCTGGAGAATTGCTTCTCCCACAGGCAATATGTGCCCTGCATGACGGCAGGATACTTGTTTCAGACGAAATGAAGCAGGAAGTGATGTCCTTCGATATTGCCGGTAACTATCTTGGAAGTTACTTCACAACTGATAGGTATGTACCACTCAGCATGTATCCGCTTGATTCATCTTCGATTGCAGGTTTGATGATGAAATTGGAAATGAGTGACGAGGAAATAATTTTCAGTTCAATCATAGGAAGATTCGACGCATCCTCAATACCTTCAGTTGTATTCAATTCGCGCGAATGGATTTGGCCAGCTCCTGAGATGTACACCGAGATCAACCTTATTGATTTTACTGCTGATTGTGAAGGTAATGTCTTCATTGCGGTTGATAACACAGAATACCACATCTCTGTATACACTCCGAACGGAACGGAACTGCTGCAGATTGAGCGAGATGATGTAAACAGAATGCCAAAATCTCCGGAGGAGATCCAGGCGGAGATCGACGATTTTGAGGAATGGGCAGTACAAGATCAGGCTTATACCGGAGGTTATGAACCGTCTCCTTTCTACCAGCTCATATCGCTTGCAGGAACAGATGCTGAAGGTAATTTGTGGGTTGTAAGGCACGATTCGGATATTGACTACCTGTTCGATATCTGGAATCGTTCAGGAGACATGATATATACAGCCCGTCTTTATCGAAATGAGAAGGATCCCGGTCTGTTTTTCAGTGTTGATCAGATTGGTATCATTGCAGCTATCAGTAATTCCAGTCGATTCGAACGAGTTTATACACTGGATATCGATATGCCTGCAGACGGGTCATAGAACTTGCTATTCTTATCTGTAAACACATTTGAAGAACACTATATTAATATCAGCCAAATTGAACATACCTCGCCTGGATTACCAGCGTGGTAAGCGGGACGGCTTATTCGGACAGTTATGAAAGGAAGAATGAGGGATAACAGCAATGAGGTGATCCCGTTCTACGCAGCGGAGAATCCGCGGCTCTTTGAGATCGAACGCAGATGTATGGACCGTGACGGTATTGTCCTCCAATTCTTAGACAGCATTCTGCCGAACGGATGTGTCTTGGACATCGGTGCAGGAAACGGATTTGTTGCCGATTACGTAAAGAGCAACGACCGTCTCGTCGTGGCTTTAGAGCCAGAACCAGAGATGATTGATACAGATAAACCTCTTCTCTGGTCGCGGGGAGTTGCGCAGAAATTACCGTTTATTGATAACGCGTTTACCGCTGCTTATGCCACATGGGCATTCTTTCTGTCCGGCATAGACTGTAAACTAGAAGGATTGATGGAGGTTCGTCGAGTAGTAACATCGAACGGCGTTATCGCAATCATCGAAAACGCTGGAGATGATGAGTTTTGCTCGCTGTCGAGGAATTCGATTTCAGATGGTGGGGAGTGGTACACGAACCATGGATTTGAGCGTAGAATACTTGAAACATCGTTCCGGTTTGATACACTCGATGAAGCAAGAGAACTGCTGAGCTTTTATTTTGGCGAAGAAGCTGGGAATGCGGTCAAGGCGAATGAGATAGAGTATAAGGTTGCTGCATATGTAGGACGAGCAGGACAGATCGGGAAGTAAACCGATCGGACTGCGGTCTTCGATTGGCAAACCTTTTATTGTAAGGTTTTCAGCGGACGTTTCAGCACAATTCAGCGCCTGGTTTTTACCAGTTAGGCATTCCGTTTACATACATGCCATGATTATTTCTGCAATTTCTGTTCCAGCCTCTGATTCTGAAGTTGTCGTAATTCCTTCCGGTGATTCTATATCTGTAATGAGTACCGCATGAGGGGCATTCAAGCTTGTCCCAATTCTGTATGTACTCCTCAATCGCTGAAAAATTTCTCCACCTGTGTCCTTCATTCTCATAGGGGTAATGACCCGTTGAGCCATAGTACATCTGAAGGGCACTTGCCAGATTTCTCATGTTATGTCTGCAGCTCTGTGTTTTAGCCTGTTCGGACAGATTACCGAACTTCGGTATGGCAATAGCCGCAAGGACACCGATGACGATAACGACTACAAGCAATTCCACAAGCGTAAACCCGCTACGGTTCCCGGAGATCATCAGATTTCTCCCTTAGCGAATTCCATTGGGTCCATATCGGAATAGTAGATAAGATCGTCACCTGACATGAGAAACCAGTGTGAATCGTCTTCTTCGGTGTAGGTGATAGCCTGCGAAGATATTTCTATTTCCTCCGGAATTTGCGGGAGCCTTCCATTCAGCCGGTGATATTCATGTATATCGCAGGCAATGGTGTATATCATATCTCGAAGTTCCTGTTCCTCGGATGAGATATCTGTATTGAATGAATTGGAACTGCCTGATGGCAAAATCAGTATTACGATAAGAACAATAGCAAATATCGATAATATCCAGATGATTCCTGAAACCTTCTTCTTCCTGGAACCATCGCTGCTCTTCCTGGAATCGACCTGATCTGGTATATCAATATCTCTGTCAATCTGTTCCGGTTCAGACATCTGTATCACACTCCTTTTCATATATATAAAAATATTAACTCATTATGAGTTTTAGTCAAATGAAAGCGCCCGGAAATGTTTCCGGGCGCCACACACAAAGATAATGAGGAGCTGTCAGATCTTTATCAGCTTGCAGCTCGCAGTCATGTTGGAATCTGATATCACCGCGAAGTATACACCTGAAGGAACATGATTACCGTTATCTGATATTCCGCTCCAGGTGAAGAGACCTGATTCAATTTCTGTCTCCATAACCGTTCTTCCATTTAAATCGTAGATCCTCAGTCTGGAATTCGACAAAGCAGAAACCTGCAGAACTGTGGAACTGTTGAACGGATTTCGTCCTGCGACAGAAATAGCGAACTGTCCGATCCCAGGGGACGAGGATTCACCGATTCCCGTTAGATCAGGTGTGCATGCCCAGAGATCCCATTGAAGGTCAGTATCTCTTCTGCCGTAAACAGCCCAGAGCTTTTCTCCTGCCCATGCAAGAGAAGCATCATCAATCGCGTCAGCGCTAACAGCACTGTAATAACCGTTCCATGAACCACCACTGTATGTATTGCACTGGAGCGTGTTACCATCGGCAGTCCACATTACAGTTATTTCACCCGTTGCACTCGATGTAATCGACGGTCTGGCGCATCCGCTGGAGGGTGAGACAATTTCAGGAACAGACCATGTACCTACATTGTAACACAGAATCGCGCCGGCGTCGTTCTGCCAGGTAACCCAATAATTCGAGCCGTCACTTGTGATGCATGCATATCGGCTGTTTTCATCGACTGATGAAATGATGGTTTCACTGCTGAATGGTCCCGAATCGGGTGCATCACGGAAACCGATCACCCAGTTCCCGTCACGTCTCGCATGATATACCAGACCAAAACCGTCTCCGCCGTAAGCGACATCCGGATAACGCTCATGACCTTCTTCGGATGATAATGTGAATGTCGATGACCAGCTGGACCCAGTCCAGAGAATACCTTCGATGTCAGTGGACGCGTTCTGCCACTTCTGCCAGACAAGCCAAGCATGGCCGTTACCTCCATCCATTGCAGGTTCCACCTCGAAGGGATCACCTGATGTAAGGATGGTTTCGCTGCCCCACGATGAACCGTTCCATTGAGAAATGTAGATATCGTAACCCTCATGGTTGTTCTGCATACTCTGCCAGGCAGTCCAGACGTTGCCGGTGCCATCTCCTCCGACAGTTGGATGCCAGTCCCAGTACTCGTGCTGACAGACTATAGCCGGTTCTGTCCACGAAATTCCATTCGAATGTGTAGCCAGGATATTGGCTCGGACAGGATAGGATGATCCGCAGACGGCAAATATCTCGCCTGAGGATGGATCCGAATACGTATCTACCCGCCCCTGAGTATGAAGTCCGTCGGTGATATCATATGCCAGCCAGCTGTCCAGATCGGGTGTTGATCCTTCTTCATGCGTGGAACCCAGGCATATACCGCTCATTCTGGGTTTGAGAGTAGGATCACCCAGAAGCACTGCAGCGCGTGCGTAATACATGTTTCCCGCAAGCCATGTCCTGTAAGCCGCTCCGAGGCAGTTACCTGAAGCAAGGGACTGATAGTACGCCTGGAAATAATTGGTATAGTCTACTCTTGTCTGCGCCAGCACAGCAAGGCCATAAGAATCACTCCAGATATAACTGTTCGCGATATTGTCCACTTCAGTCCATCGGCCGTTGGAGCAGCAGTTGAGAACGTAGAAAAAGGCATGAGGATCGAGCGGAAGTACTTCAAAATTGTTGAAAGTCCCTCCGGAGCCTCCATCATGGAAGCTGCTTCCCCATGGGCTTGAGTGGGAGATAAGATGAACCCATTCGTATCCGTTCATCAGTTCAGCTTTGAAATCATCCGCATTCGTTCCTGAAGGATTGTTTTTCGTGACAACAACATCATACAGGAGGTCAAGGTACTGTGTAAGTCCGGTGAAGGCTTCCTCATATCCCAGTCCTCTATCTGGAAGGGTCAGAGTACCTGTCCTGTAGGCATGATTTTTGGCGAAGTAATCGTTCAGCATTTCCGCAGCTCCACCATATGTCAAGAAATTCGGAGTTAACCTTCCAATCCATATTTCAGGACCGTCATTACTTGCTGATTCATACAAACCGTCAGAATCAGGATCGTTCCAGGTTCCATTCATATCCATAAGAAATACATCAACAGGATACTCTCCGAATTCTGTATCCATCCATCCTGTGGGAATGTCACCAATACAGATTGCTCCGACAAGATCACCGGAGGTGTATTCAGTCTTAAGATCATTCCTGATATCATCTGCTGCACCGCCTGAAATCAGCCAGATATCCACAACGTATCCTTCAGCTTCAAGGTCGGCCTGGAAAGTGCCAAGAGAAGCACTGATGTCAACATTGATATCTTCCTCCACAAGAAGAACGACTTTCTCGGCATCCGATCCACAGGTTTGAGCGGTTACGGTCCGGAGATATGATCCCCGGTCTCCTGTTATCGCAATCCTGTCAGCGGTGGACATCGGCACTCGACCCCTTGAATCCATGTACTGAATCGGTATTCCCTCGGGAACTGCCAATCCGGAAGAAACAAATACAAGGATAAACGCAAGCACAGGGATAAACCGATTCATCAGTATTCTCCTATTCCAGTGATCCTACTTCAGCTTCAACTGCTTCAAGTATTTCGCATGATTTAACAACTTCTGCCATTCTGGTGTGATCAGGATAAAGAGGCCGATCCTCACCAAGATGCTCTATATGTTTCCTTATTACATTATACGCTGCAGAAACACCTCTGCCGGGTTTATGGTTCCTCTGATCAAGGCCGTCTGCCGCCGCGATTAATTCAATACCGAGTATACCGTATGCGTTTTCCATAATCTGATGATTCTGGATGGCTGTATTCATTCCCATGCTCACGAAGTCTTCCTGATCCGCAGCAGCAGGAATCGAAGCGCAGGATGAAGGTGCTGAAAGCGCTCTTTGCTCAACGATGAGCATTCCTGCCGTATACTGGCTGAGCATGTGACCGCTGTAGAGTCCTGGTTTCTCCGCGAGGAAAGGTGTCAGTCCAACTGAAAGAGCCGGATTCAGAATCCTGTTAAGTCTTCGCTCGGACATGACTGAAACCATTGTAATGGCAGCACCCATCATATCCATAGGAAGAGATACGGGGGTTCCCTGGAAATTCGCTCCGGTAAGCACGATATCCTCATCCGGGAAAAACACAGGATTATCGCCAACACCGTTCAGTTCAATCTCAACCTGACTTCTTGCGTACGCCAGCGCATCATGCGCGGCACCGATGACCTGAGGAGTGCTTCGCATGGAGTAAGCGTCCTGAACTTTTTTCTTTCCGCCTGAGAGAAGTTCGCTACCATTGATACATGCCATAAGAGCGTTCGCTGTTCGTACGGCACCTGAAAATCCTCTGGCTCTGTGAAGCTTTTCATTATAGGGTTTGAAATTGGCGATGAGAGCTTCCAGGCTCATAGCTGCGGCGATTTCCGCCTGTTTGAGCCACCTGTTCATATCATACAGGTGAATGGTATTCATAGCGTTTAGAACGTTTGATCCGTTGATTGTTGCCAGACCGTCACGTGCATGGAATATTTCGGGTTCAAGCCCTGCACGACTGAGGGCTTCCTTTCCCGGCAGAAGCTCACCGTTGTAATAAGCTTCTCCTTCACCAATTACTACAAGTGCAATCTGAGACATGGGCGCAAGATCACCGCAGGCACCTACAGAACCCTTCTGGCATACAAAGGGAGTAACACCCCTGTTCAGCATGTTAACAAGTTGCTGTGTAATCTCAAGTCTCATTGCTGAATGTCCCTTTGCGTGAACATTCACGCGGGAGACCATTGCTCCCCTGACATACTCAAGCGGAGCAGGATCACCAATTCCAGCCGCGTGATTGTAAACAAGATATTTCTGGAACAGCTTAACCTCTTCATCGTTCAGCAATGTCTCCGAGAATTCACCTATGCCGGTGTTCACGCCGTACATGATTTCCTTGGCTGCAAGTTTTCTGTCAATCATGCCGCGGCATTTCCTGATTCTTTCCTCGGCGGCTGTTGAAAGTTCAACCTGTTCCCCGTGCCTTGCGACTCTTATCAGCTTTTCTACGGTAAGACCGGTTCCATCGATTACGATTGCCATCTGGTTTTCCTTCCTGATATCTATGTATATGATATTTTGAGAAATCAGCGCATTGAATGCAAACATCTTCAAGAATATGTACTATTATACAAAGAGTGAATCCGGGCAATAAGACCATTCCGGATTATGGATAATTGAAATTATTCATATATATAGATAGTATGATGAACTTGCTCATAAGCATTTGATGAGAGGGAATATCATGAAATCAATAGATAATCCACCAGATGCAGTCGAAAATGACATACCTCAGAGAAACACAGGATTGCTTCTGATTACAGATATCGGCAGTACAACCACCAAAGCTCTTTTGCTCACTCGCGGGTCAGACAATAGACTGAAATTCGTTTCCATGGCGGATGTACCTACAACAGTTGAAAAACCGGATGAAGATGTGTGTATTGGAGTTTCCAGGGCAATTCGAATGCTGGAATCCCAAACCGGAAAGTTGCTTTCCCGTGGAAATGGTCTGCCTTCCGTGCCATATCTTACGACAAGCTCTGCGGGTGGAGGTCTTCAGATGCTTGTCTTCGGGCTTACCTCAACGGAGACCGGCAGGATCGCTGAGAATACGGCATGTGGAGCCGGTGGTGTCATTCTCAGAACGATCACCATAGATGATGAACTTCAGGCAGTTGAGAAAATGATGTACATACAGGAACTCCATCCTGATATGATCCTTCTGGCAGGAGGAACGGACGGAGGAGCAATAGCTGGAGTAGTACGACTCGCGGAACTGCTGGCCATTGCGGATCCCAAGCCCAAGTTCAGGCAGAACATGAAGATCCCTCTGATCTTCTGTGGAAATAGAGAGGCCAGATCATTTGTCCGGGAAGTACTGGAGAATACTTTCGAAATACACGTTGTTGATAATGTTCGGCCATCGATGACGGAATTGAATCTGGAACCTGCAAGACTTGAAGTACACAGGCTCTTCATGGAAAACGTTATGGAAAGAGCGCCAGGCTATTCAGAGTTGAAAAACTACACGATCTCCGATATCCTGCCGACTCCCGTTGCTGTTGAGAATATTTTGAAACTATACGGAGAAAGTCAGAATGAATCCGTGGTCCTGATGGACATGGGCGGAGCAACTACTGATATCTTCTCAAGTATCTCGGGTGAGTATTCCAGAACCGTTGCCGCCAATACCGGAATGAGCTACTCTATCTCCAATGTTCTTGCAGATGTCGGCATCGAAGCCATCATGCGTCATCTTCCGCCTTCTTTCAAAGAGAGCGAGATAAGGAATTACATATTCAACAAGACTCTCGCTCCAACATCTGTACCCTCCACAGAAGGAGAAGAGCTTCTCGAGCAGGCTGTAGCTATCGAAGGCGCAAGATCCGCGTGGGCTGATCATCTGGAAACCTGCTTCAAAACAAGCAGAGTAGGCTTCCTGGATCGTATGAAGCAGAGAAACCGGAAGGAATTCGATGAAGTGTTTTACTCTCGTGAAAGTGAATCCAGCTTCAACATTTCGGATATAGGTACTGTTATCGGGGCTGGAGGCATTATATCACATACTGACAGAATTGATGCTCTCTGGATACTCACAGAAGCCTTCCTGCCGGAGGATCTGACTCTAATCTCAATAGACAGACATTTCAGGAGTCCGCACCTGGGAGTCCTTTCAACAATCGATTCTGAGGTTGCTCTCAAACTGTTCAGAGAAGAGTGCCTTGAGGAGATTGGATGGGTAGTTGCTCCCACAGGAAAAATCGGCAAGGGCGATATGATTCTTGAAGTACTCGACAGGAATTCAGATGAAAAACTGGAGATCTGCGGAGGTGAGTTTCTTTTCCTGAGATCAGGAGGAGATCTGGAGTTCCGCACATCGGATAACGTCTTCCTTGGTCTGGATGGAATTGAACATCTCTCGACAGATCTTCCTGTCCTCATCGACTGCAGAGGCAGAGGGGAAGACATGCTGGACATTCCACTGGCCAGGTCCGGCATCACTGAATTCGAACACACTGATGTAACATTCAGCTCGATACTGTCACCCGAACACGGCAGAATCGAAACCGGAGACTGGGAGATAGAATACCGACTCCCTTATGAAGGTGATATCTTCGTCAATGAGGGAGACCACATTGAACCAGGTACTCTGATCGGAGAAAACCGTTTTGAACCACCGAGACTCTTCATCATCGACCTCAATCGGATCCCCGGATATGACAGGCACCTTACTCCCGAAGAGGTCAGGAGTGGTCTTCTGGTCGGTGTGGGTGATAAAGTAAACCTGAATCAGCCGTTATACGAGGTCCATAGAAAGGGAATGACCGGATTCGACTTCACTTTCCGTTCAACAGTCAGGGGACTGATAATAAAGATCGAGAAAAATGGTCTGATCATTCTGAGAGAAATCCAGGATTATGACGAAAAACCACACACAGTCGATGTAGCCGGTCAACTCGGGATCAAACCAAAGCATATCAAAGGGTATCTTAAGTTCAAGCAGGGCGACTTCGTGGGCGCGGAACAGACTCTTGCATCCGATATACTGAAATCGATTTTCGTTAAAGCCCCCTCCAGCGGCATCCTAAGAGATATCGATGGAAAAAAAGGAACAGTCACTCTGCAGTATGATATCAATCCTGTCGAAATGTACTCCCACATCCATGGAACAGTGACCGGAGTAATCCGGGGACAGTCCATAACAGTACAGGGCACGGGGACAAGGCTTCAGGGAGTTATCGGTTTCGGAGGGACAAGCAGCGGTCCTCTCAACGAGATTCTGAACCTGGCAAGCGGTACTTTGCCGGAAGGAAGCATCATCTTCTCCTCAGAACCGATTGATGAGCCTTTCCTGAGAAGAGCCGCTGAATCCGGTGTTTCCGGGATCATCGCACCTTCCCTCCCTGCTCATGACTGGGTCTCATTCTACGGAAAAGAACTGGGCGTTGCTATCACCGGAGATGAGAACATCCCGTTCACAATGATACTGACTGAAGGTTTCGGGAATATCCCCATGAATGACGAATCCATTGATTTCCTGAGGATCTCGGATGGAAGAACGGCAAGTTTATCGGGAAGAACTCAGATAAGAGCAGGAGTTACTCGCCCACTTATTCTGGTATCGGACTGATTGAATTCAGCTGACAGCGGGTCCGGCAGACGATTTCATAGAATTTCCTTAAGGTTGACACCGGATAATGACCGACTTAGTATTCATGTAAGTTTAACCCTTTATGAAAGGAAAGGTAACCATGAAACTGTTCGTATTTGCACTTGTCATCGTAGCAGCTTCTTCCTTTGCAGCCGATGCTGAACTTGGCTCACGTCACGCTGAGGGCACCGGCATGGTCAGTATTGACGGTCTTATGTACTCACAGACCTACGACTTTGCCAATCTTATGAACGGATACAGCAACTACGGTGCCGGCGACCGCTGGATCGCCGATGATTTCGAACTTGCCGGCCCAGAGGTATATGTAGATTCAGTCGTAGTTTGGATGATCTGGACCGGTGGTCAGGGCTCAACCATGAACATCGTTTTCTCGGAAGACAATGGCGATTCTGATCCCAACACCGCAACCGATGTATGGTCAGAGGCTGTTCCCTGCACAAACTACTTCACAGGCGATCAAAGCTGGGGCTTTGACATCTACGAGACAACCTGTGACATTAATGCAGCTGATACACATCCATTACTTACAATCGGCACACATTACTGGATGGAAACCCAGGCTGATGTCGTAGACAACTGCTTCCAGCTTGTCGGCACATGGGGTGTACTCAGTTATGTCTGGTACAACGATGGTTCCGGTGTATGGGTAAGATGTGACGATGCATTCAGTGAGATAACTG
Organism: Candidatus Aegiribacteria sp.; assembly: GCA_021108435.1. NCBI lineage: Bacteria > Pseudomonadati > Candidatus Aegiribacteria > Candidatus Aegiribacteria sp. The sequence continues at coordinate 17,704 of JAIOQY010000053.1, read as the reverse complement.
ATACCTTCATGGATTTCTACGGTTATGTAGCACTCGAAGCCGGTACATGGGCTGACATCAAGACACTTTTCTAGTCCAGCCGATTTGATTTGCTGATCTTTGGGGAAGAGCTTCTGCTCTTCCCCTTTGTACATTTCAGTTCTTTTCATTAAAATGAAAGGAAAGATAATCATGAAACTATTCGTATTTACACTTGTGATTGTAGCAGCTTCTGCCTTTGCGGTCGATGCCGAACTCGGGCCTCGTCATGTTGACGGTAGCGGACCAGTCAGTATTGACGGCCTTATTTACTCACAGGGCTATAGCTTTGGCAACCTTCTCAACGGCTACAGTAACTACGGTGCAGCTGACCGGTGGGTCTGCGATGATTTCGAGCTTACCGACCCCGCCTATTTGGATACAATCATTGTAATGCAGATCTGGACAGGCAGTATGGCTTCAACCATGAACCTCGTTTTCTCGGAAGACGTTGGCGACTCCGATCCCAACACCGCAATCGAAATATGGGCCGAAGCAGTTCCCTGCGAAAACTACTTCACAGGCGATACCGCCTGGGGCTTTAACATCTACGAGACCAAGTGTATAATTAATCCAGGTACATATCCGGAACTTGCAGCAAACACACATTACTGGTTTGAAACCCAGGCTGATGTTGTAGACAACTGCTTCATGCTTGTCGGTAGTTGGTATATACTCGATTACGTCTGGTACGATGACGGTTCAGGTGTATGGCAAAGATCTGATGTAATATTCGGTGAGGAAAGCGATGCGTTCTTCAATTTCTACGGGTATCTATTATCACTGGAATCCAGCACCTGGGCTGACATCAAGACGCACTTCTAGACAATACAGTATAAAGCCCCGGTCTTTGACGACCGGGGCATATTTTAAAGATCATGGCAGCAGGATGAAATCCTACAGGCGAAGCATTCTGAGGGATACTCCTCCCGAAAGCCCGTCGCTGACAAAAGCGGTGTAGGTTCCTGAAGGCACCTGATTACCGCTCATATCGATACCGGCCCATGTGTGGGCACCGTTGAATGAGGCTGTATACACTTTTCTGCCCATTATGTCGAATATCTCAAGGACAGCAGCATCGGAGAAGCCGGTTCCCTGTATGGTCACAGTAGCGCTGAACGGATTGACACTGGAGACCAGTGAAAGAACAGGAGCAGGCTGTATGTCTTCTCCCTCGATCCCGGTAGGATTCAGATTTATCCTGTACAGCTCATCGGTATAGAAATTGCTGGCCCAGAGGTACTGCTCGTCTTCGAAGCAGAGTCCGTGGGCAGCGGGAACAACATTGTTCCAGATATAATCCGTAAGCGCTCCTGATGTGCTGAAAGCCTTTATTGGAGAATCGGAATTATCACAGGCGTACCAGATGTCTCCATCCAGATAGCCGATATCGTGGAACACAGGAAGACCGATAGGCTGGAATAGATAGGGTCCTGAAAGAAGTGTGCCTGAAACACTGTATCTCTCAACGGTCTCTTTCATTGTCTGGGTATCGATCCCTGCACCGTACAGAACATTCGAACCGGAAGCAAGACCAAAAACCTTTTGGTCCAGATCACTGCCTCAACAGTCCATGTCAAAGTTGCTGACATATGCTCCACTTGAAGAGTACCTGTAGCCGTACGTATCAGTTCCGGTCGCAGTACCGGCACAGACATATACGTAATTATTCACGTAGGCAAGACCTGTGGGAATCCTTGAACCTGTCTGTGTGCAGACCCAGGAATTCTCAACAGAACCGGTAAGTGGGTCCAGCTTGTAGATAGTCTCGGAGGTCCTGTCGACTGCCCAGAGATATCCTTCTCCGTAGCCAAGACCGGTAATATCGCCGTCAGGAGCGGTAATGGTACGGTCCAGAACTGGATCCGACAGACAGACTGCAACCATCACCGGCAGAACAAGCAGTAACACAATTCTCATATATTTCCTTCCTTTCCACTCGGAATTTACATGTATATTCCTCAGGGGTCAATGGTGTATCTGTTATCACTGTCGCTATGCCTGGTTTGAAAGACAGATGTGCAGTAAAATGAGAAACGAGTTTCAGCATTCACCGGGGGTTTGACAGAACGGGGCCATCCCCGGTATTGTTGTTTCAGGTAGGGAGTTAAGGGGTGAAGGGAAGGTTAATCATGAAACTGTTCGCGTTTACGCTTATCATTGCGGCAGCTTCTGCTTTTGCGGTCGATGACGAACTCGGGCCTCGTCACGCCGAGGGCACCGGCATGGTCAGTATTGACGGCCTTGTTTACTCACAGACCTTCGACTTAGCCAATCTTATGAACGCCTACAGTAACTACGGTGCCGGCGACCGATGGGTCTGCGATGATTTCGTACTTGCAGGTCCCGATACCATGGTGGATGCCATCATTGTATGGATGATCTGGACCGGTGCTCAGGGCACAACCATGAACATCGTTTTCTCGAAAGACAATGGTGACTTCGATCCTAACACCGCAATCGAAATATGGGCCGAGGCTGTTCCCAGCACAAACTACCCCACTGGCGAGATAGTCTGGGGTTTCGACGTCTTCCAGACCACCTGTGCAATCGATGGAGGTCCATATCCAAACTTTCAAGTCGGCAGACATTACTGGCTTGAAACCCAGGCTGATGTTGTAGACAACTGCTTCATGCTTGTCGGAACCTGGAGCGTACTCAGCTACGTCTGGTACAACGATGGTTCCGGTGTATGGGTAAGATCTGACGCTGCATTTGGTGAAAATACCGATGCATTCTTCGACCTCTGGTGGGATTGGACGGCACTTGAATCAAGCACTTGGGGTGACATCAAAACACTCTTCTAGCCCGGCTGATTCGATTTCAGGCACCTGATGTTCTACCGTGACGGGAGACTTGTCTCCGTTCTCCCCGGCTCGATAATCGACAGTGTTTACAGAAGTCCTGCTGGAGCAAGTTCAGGCGGATTCATACTTGCACCTTATACAGGACTGGAAATAGCGGACGCTTCGGTCGCCTCCTTCGTCTCCTGGTGCCGAGCGGATGGTTTGAAGGAGGCCTTCATAGCTCAGCCCATGCCGGTCTACCGCAGGCTGCCTGACGAATCTATGTAGTTTGCACTCTTATACAACGGGTTCACCATCTGCGAAGCCATGTATTCCTCTATCTCAGATCTGGAGCACATTCGCGAACTTCGACCGAACCTGCTCCAGCTCTTTCTGGCCATGCTGGACGGGAAGCCCATCGCAGGGTTGATGCTCTTCCTCCTGAAAGTACGGTATCCCACAGGAAAGTATCGTTGACAGGAAAGAGCCTTCCCGGTATTGTTGTTTCAGGTAGGGAGTTAAGGGGTGAAGGAAAGGTTAATCATGAAACTGTTCGTATTTGTACTTATCATTGTAGCGACTTCAGCTTTTGCGGTCGATGCCGAACTCGGTCCTCGTCATGCTGAACGCAACGGTCCGGTCGCTATTGACGGTCTTATATACTCACAGACCTACACTTTTGCCGAGCTTGTCAACGGATACAGCAACTACGGTGCCGGAGACCGCTGGATCTGCGATGATTTCGTACTTTCCGGCCTTGATGCTTATGTGGAATCAATCGTTGTCTGGATGATCTGGACCGGCGGCATGGGCTCGACCATGAATATCGTTTTCTCGGAAGACAATGGCGACTCCGACCCTAACACTTCAACCGATGTATGGTCCGAGCCAGTCCCCTGCACAAACGAGTTCACAGGCGATACAAACTGGGGCTTTGACATCTACGAAACCACCTGTGACATTAACCCAGCTGATACACATCCGGACCTTACAATCGGAACACACTACTGGATGGAAACACAGGCTGATGTTGTTGACAACTGCTTCATGCTTGTTGGTAACTGGTATATACTCAGTTACACCTGGTACAATGATGGTTCCGGTGTATGGGTAAGATCTGATGCTGCATTTGGTGAAAATACCGATGCATTCTTTGATTTCTATGGTTCTGGGGCACTAGAATCCGGCACATGGGCTAACATCAAAACACTCTTCTAGCCCGGCTGATTCGATTTGCTGATCTTTGGGGAAGGGCATTTGCCCTTCCCCTTTTCAGATCCGGATCAGTTTTCTTTTCTGTTCCTGAAAACCTTTCGGCTGCCAAACAGCACATAGATACAGGGTTCAACGATCAGGGTCAGCGCGGTGGCAACAACCAGTCCACCGATTATTGTAACTGCCATCGGAGCCCAGCTCTCAGCCCCTTCGCCAATACCCAGCGCAAGCGGGAACATGGCAAGTATTGTGGTCGCCGCCGTCATGATGATGGGTCTCATTCTGATGGTTGATGCCTCGACGATTGCCACCTTAACTTCCCTGCCCGCTTTGCGAAGCTGATTGGCATAATCGATCATCACTATGCCGTTATTGACCACAATGCCCACGAGCATGAGCATACCAATCAGCGCCATCACTGAAAGCGTTGTACCCGTTACCAGAAGCCCCAGCACTACCCCGATGAAACCCAGCGGAATAGTGAAGAAGATAATGAATGGTTCGAGGAAGGATTCGAACTGCCCCGCCATGACCATGTAGACAAGCGCGGCCGCGACAATTATAGCGATACCCAGATACATGAAGGTTTCCTTCTGATCCTCCATCTCCCCGCCAGTTTCGTATCTGAATTCTGAAAGCTCCAGGTTATCCATCATAATCGATACATCATTCGCAACCGCTCCCAGCGATCTCCCTGAGACATCGCAGGATATCGTAACCATCCTGGCCTGATTCTTTCTGGTAATAGTATTTGATACTAACCGCTGCTCCAGCGTTCCGAAGGATGTGAACGGTCTTCCCAGGACGGTAGCGTACTCGATATCCTCTCGCGAATCGCGGAACTGTTCGGGATATCGAACGAAGATATTGTATTCCCGGTCTCCTTCCCTGAAGATCGACGCGTTCGATCCCATGAATCCGTAACTGATATCTGTCGCTATACCGGTCGAAGATAAACCAAGCATCGACAGTCTTCCCGGATCCGGCACAAAAGTGTATTCCGGAATCAGATCCTCCATTGTGGTCGTCGGATCAACAACGCCTTCGATGGATCCAAGTGCTTCCTTGATCTCCTCGGCTTTCGCGTAGAGACTGTTCAGATCATCTCCATACAGATCTATTTCGATTGCGGATCCGGACAGAACGCTCATCCCTGCTTCCGTTGAATACTCAATGCCCGGCATCTGATCAAGAACCTCCCTGATTCTGTCCAGATACTCGAACATGGAAGTACTCCGTGTACTTGCCGGTGTCAATCTTACGAAGATTGAGGCCGTATTGGAGCCACTGCTGCCGAACATCGCCATGATGCCTTCACCCTGCCCCGCCGAAGCGTAGAAAGCGATAGCATCATCAGGATCGATTATTGAAGTGACTGAATCCTCAAGTGCCCTCATCATCTCATTGGTCGTTTCGAGACTTGTACCGACAGGCTCTTCAAGATCAATGCTTAACATTCCATCATCGGAATCAGGGAAGAACTCCGAAGGAAGCTGGCCTATGATAACGATGGAAAGCAGGAACATTCCCCCCGTGCTGAATAGAACCGTCTTCTTGTGATTCACAGCCCAGGTTACCCATATTTTATACTTGAATTCGAGCCTGTTGATCAATGTGCCAATCCTGCCTGCCAGACTCTTCGGTTTATGATCCTGTACGAGATTCTTCGTCCACGAAGTAATCAGCGGGACAAGGCTCAATGCGACGAACAGTGAAATAGTCAGGCTGAATGTAATGGTCAGCACCATTTCCTTGAAGAGCATTCCCGCTATACCCGGAACGAACAGAATCGGTATGAACACGGCGAGAGTTGTTAGAGTCGAAGCGGTTATCGCTGTGGATACTTCCATTGCGCCCTTGACCGCAGCATTCCATGGGGATTCTCCTCTTTCTCTGTGCCTGAAAATATTCTCAAGTACGACAATCGCGTTATCCACCAGCATTCCGATTGCGAGCGCAAGACCTGCAAGCGAGATCATGTTCAACTGGATATTCGTGAAATGCATCATCGCGAAAGTGACGAAAACCGATAGAGGTATGGATATCCCGGCAATAGAAGCGCTCTTCCAGGATCGGAGGAAGAAGAGCAGAACGAGGAAAGCAAGAATACATGCCTCCAGAGCGGTGGTTCCCAGATTGTTTATGGACTGCTCGATAAATTCTGATTGATCCCAGAGTACTGCGGGTGTAAGAAGATCACCATAATTTCCACTTATTTCCTCAAGTTCATTCCTGAGTGTTCTGCACACATTCACAGTATTCGCGTCGGATCTCTTATTGATAAAGCAGGACACTGAAGGACGGCCATTGAACCGCACGTACTGTTTCAGTTCGGCCTCGCCGTCGATCACATCTGCTACATCTCTCAACAGAACCGGTGAACCTGCGTTCCAGCCAACGACGAGCTGCTCGATCTCCTCCATATCGTGAAAGGCAGACTCAACCCTGATGTTCATATTCATTCCGCCGGCATCGACATAACCCGCAGGAGTATTGTTCCTGACCATACCCAACGCTCCGACGACCTGTGATATACTCAGACCCGTTTCCTGAAGTGATGCGGGATCAACTTCTATTCTGATCTGACGTACACGCCCTCCCTGGGTAACAGCGGAACCGACACCCTCCAGTCTGCTGAAAAGCGGTTCTATTTCTTCTTCAACGATTGTCCTGAGATCAAAATCGTTGAGATTCTCGCTGCTAAAGCCCAGATACATTATCGGCTGCATACTTGGATCGAGCGGGAATACAAGGGGATCGGACGCATCCTCGGGAAGATATCCCTCGAACCAGTCAAGCTGTCTCCGAACATCCGTCTCGGCCTGCTCCAGACTGTGTCCCCACGTAAATTCAGCAGTAACGATGCTGAGTCCTGTAAGGGATCGTGAGGAAACTTCTTTGACATTAGTGACTCTTGCAAGAGCCTGTTCCACCAGGTCCGTTACCAGGTTCTCCATCTCTTCCGGTCCTGCGCCATCCATACTGGTCATAACCATGATCATTGGAAATTCCATATCCGGGTACATATCAACACCGAGCTGTGTTAATCCGAATATCCCGGTTCCAAGAAGAGCGATGAAGAGCATCAGGAATGCGACACGCCTCCTGACAGACAGTGCTGAAAGGCTCATCGATTCACCACTTCCACTTTCGAACCGTTTTGAAGCATGGTCTGACCCTGAATAATGAGAGAATCACCGGCATTCAACCCATCCGTAATCTGAACCATTCCATCACTGTAGATGCCGGTGCTTACATCTCTGATCACAGCAAGGCCATTCTCGATTACAATAACCTGGTAACCAGAATGAGTTCTTCTGAGAACGCTTTCGGGAACCGATATAGTGTTCGCCACTGTTTCGGTCAGAACAGCCACCCTTCCTGCCATTCCAGGACGGAGTCTGCCCCCTGTATCATCGAAGCGAACTTCCACAGGAACAAGCCCGCTGACCTGATCCACAGTCGATGAAGCGGATACTACGACCCCGGGGAAGGATTCATTGTCCAGAGCGTTTACAGTGATATAGGCGGGCAGCCCGGGTTCAAGCTCAAGAAGGTCTTCTTCCGGCAGAAGTATCCTGGCTACAATGGCGGAATTATTCGAAATGGAGAGCAGAGGAGTGCTTACAGCGGAATTGCCCGGTCTTGCCCATATTCTCCCGACCTGACCATCGAATGGAGCGGTGATCCAGGAATTGTCTCTTGTGGTTCTTGCCTGAGTATATCCTGCTCTGGCCTGGCTCAGTTGAGCTCGGGCCGATTCAAGTGCTGCTTCCGCCCCTTCAAGCTGCTGAAGGCTTACAGCACCAGCTTCAAATAGAGACTGAAGTCTCTCATAGTTGTTTTCCGCATTATCAACGTTTGCGCTGGCCGAACTTATTCCGGCAAATGCGCTTGCTGTTCCCGCGCTTGCCTGCTGATCAGTATTCAATCTGACAAGTCTCTGACCCGCAATGACACTGTCACCTTCAGAAACCAGAACTTCTTCCACTTTACCGGGCGAAAGCGCATAGATCAGCGCCTCATCAAGCCCTTCCACACGGGTGTTGGCATATGCGGTACTGGAGATATCCGTCAATTGAACAACCTGTATGGAAACTGATGACGGACGTTCCTCCTCTACTATCTCTGCCGGTTCGGATCTGGCTAACAGGAATACACCTGCAAGGATCACTGCTGCAGCTCCGGTATACAATAACTTCTTCATCTGATATATCCTTCCATCATTCCTGTTACTCTCATTAACTCAGCTTCTGACATCCTCAATTCATAGAGAGAAGATGCGTGATTTGTTCTGGATGAAGTTAGAGCAAGGAAGGCCTGATCCATTTCAAGGCGCGTAATCATTCCTGCTTCAAACGAAACTCCAGCGATTTCAGAACCCTCAAAAGCTTGTTCTACAGTTGATGCAGTTGCTGCAGCACGTTCTTGTGCCGCTTCAAGATTGTTCCAGGCCCGGACAAGCGAAAGCTCGGCAACCTGTTCAAGGCTCCGTGCAGATGCCTCATTCGAAAGCCGGGAGGCTCGAGCTGAATTGTAATCTGAGATATCCGATAACCCGTTGAACAGGGGTATCTGTAATGCAATAGACGCTGTCAGGTTCCTTTCGTAATCATCTGCCACAAATCTGATATCATCTCTCGCCGCCTGGTAGTTCAGATCGGTCTGGAAAACCAGTTTCGGAAAAAACGCGGCTCTCGCCATATCAACTCCGGCATCACCCAGCAGCCTCATCTGCTCGGCAACCTGCAGATCCGGATTCTGCGTCATCATAAGCTCTCGTGCTTCATTCAGTGTCTCAGGAAGCAGAATATCCGGTTCATCATCAAGTTGTCCCTCAATATACGCTACTTTCTCGTTATCCTGACCGAGAGCTACCGCGAATCCTGCTCTCGCGTTTTCAAGAGCACTTTCAGCAGAAATCATATCCGGCAGTCTGTTTTCCCAGGCGACTCGACTCTGAAGCAGCTCAAATCTTGAGATAGTACCCGCTTCATATCTGAGAGATGCAAGCTCATAACCCTCCTCAGATATTGAAAGAGCCTCCTCAGACACATCAGACATTTCCTGAGCGAGGAGTACACCGTAAAAAGCGCTCATAACCTGCACAATCGCGTCCATGCGGGTTGCTCTGGACCGATGCATGGATAGATCCTCTGAGCGGGACGCAAGTCTTGCCCCCGCCATACCCTGTGGTACTATGAGAGGCATGCTGATCGAGATTCCTGCAATAGAACTGTACTCCGTTCCCATTGGAATACTACCCATTCCGGGAATGTTCATCTCCTGGATGTCGTAATTCTTCTGGATAGCAAATTGCCCGTTTATACTGGGCAGGAACCAGAAATCCGCGTTTCTGCTTTCCCATACCGCGCTTTCATATGTCATTTGAGCGGATTCGACATCGCCCCTGTTTTCAAGGGCTATATCAATTGCCTCCTGCAGAGTTATCGCACCGGCAGGAATACTGATCAATAACAGGATTGATATTGCTGTAAGTTTCATAAGACTATCTATCCTCTCTATTTCTGGATATTCCATCGAATATTATGTCTATCATCCCTTTGGGATCGGGGAATTCAATCGATGGGAAACGATTCAGAATCTTCAACGTGAATGCGATCAGTGATGAATTTATCATCGTCATTACAAGCATCCTGTCAGTATCCGGATTGATCGCACCGGTTTCGACTGCTCTGTCGAAGACCGGGTCGAACAGTTCCGTTCTCATCAGGTCAAACTCACTCTTCAAATCCTCGATCATAAGACCGATATTGGGGTCATGAATCATTGACATGTAGGCCTTTGCCAGTCCGGGATTCGTCTCGGCGAAATCGATTCTGAACTTCACATATCGGGTCAGTGATTCTCTCAGACTGATATCAGGACTGAACATATCCTTCATCATCTTCCTGGCCATCCGCAGTAGATATTTGGCCAGAGATCTGTAATATCCTTCCTTGTTTTTGAAGTAATAGTAGATCATAGGCTTGGACATATTCGACGCCTCCGCCACAAGATCCATTGTAATCTCAGAAAATGTTTTCTCTGAAAGCAGTTCAATACCAGCCTGAAGAAGCTTATCCTTGTTGCTGTCACCCATACTTTTCCTCCATGATCAAATGTTTACTTTACTGGTAGGTAATCTACTTACCGGTAAGTAGTTGTCAAGAGGAATAGTACTATATTATTATCTGGATGGATCTTACGAAGCTATTGAGGTGGGGTAGGTATACCCTCCGGAGGACTAACAGGTGGATTGCCTGGAAGCTGAGGAGGACTGATGCCTATTTCAGTATCAATGGTCGATTCCAGCACAAGAGATGAATCACCGAAAGTGTACTCAAGAGTATATGAATCATCTCCTGTTCGAGTATAGGTTATGACAGGATCATCATATCCGAGAAACTCCTGTTCTGTTTCCGGAAGTATTCCATTTATCATTTTATATCCGTCTACCATTTGAGAAAAAGCGCTGAGTTGGCCATTGAACTGCTGGATAACTACAGGAGGGATGATCGGTTCAGTTATCTCTGCCTCTCCGGAAAACAGGAACTGCACAGCAAGTACTATAACAAGAATTAAAGTAATTCCTCCAAGAAGATAGGCGGGACGTATCTTCTTTTTCTCTTCTTCCTTATTAGAAGATTGCTCTCTATTCTTACTTAATGCGTTTTCCGCTTCATCAAAATAATTGTCTTCATAGGAATCGGAATTGCTCATAGTGAACCTCCCTATATACAAAATATTCTGTTTAAATATTCGATTATTGTCAATATCAGGACAATCATTAAAATACCTGATTAATTTCAATAATTCTTAAATCACTGTCAGCAGATTTCTGAACAGTTGAAGTACTTCTACTTCCGCTTCTTTTGATTTCTGCAAAGCCTCGATTACCATTTTCCTTCCCTGGCTGCTGACCTCCGGATCAATTCCAGGACCTTTGAAGGGATAAACCGCAAGGATTCTATCGAGATTCTGATGCACTGAATTATACAGTCTGGTTACTTCATGAAGAGGTCTCCTGATATCCCAGTTAAAATCTCTGATCACCTCTTCCAGGAAATGAACAGCAAACTTTCTGCACTCAGACCATACTTCAGTATTGTATGCAACACCCCAGGGAAGCTCTTTCTCCTGCTCAATGGCCCTGATCCATGCATCAAATCCATCGGGACCTGAATGGTATTTATCCATTATCCAGTTCTCTGTATTATCCGCGTGCTTTATCGCAGCCTTTAATGCATCCCTGAGGGTTTTTCGAGTATCAGCAGGATTACACTTCTCACAGCTGTATACTTCGATGAGTCCGATATCTGAATTACCAAGCTCATTCCAGGATTTTGTTCCCTTTCCCTCATCACAGAGAGGACCTGAATACAGATAGCCCATTTCATCATAGCCCTGAATCACATAAAACTCCGGTACTTCCAGTTCCCATCCGAAACAAGGTTTTCCCTTATCGATTGCTTTCCTTATAAAATTCCATGCTTTCTTCCGCAGTTTCTCAATATCTTCTTCTCCCCTCCAGCCGAATACACACTCCTGCTTCAGTCCGAAGTTCGGAGACAGATCAAAGAGCATTTCTGTCTTCCAGGCTGTAGGACCGCTGGGACAAAGAATATCGTGAATATTTATGATGAAAGCGTGTCCTGTTGCTCCGAATATCCAGGCTGGAGATACATCAATTCCAAGATACTCCGAACAGCCGTGTATACACCCAATATGCGTAGTCCACATAGGTGTCCACTTGAGACCCTCGAGTTTATTCATGATTCACCTCCGAAAATCAGTACCCCCCGATCTCGTGATTTCCCTCCCCTGGAAACGTTGCGAAACCATCGCAGTCAGGATCTCGTACTTCCTCAAGAAAACCATTGTAGTCAAGTATCCTTTCCCATACAAGATCACACATAACCCAGGTATACGTATATCCGTAACCTGATCCCATATACAACTCACCGGTCTGGAGACTGACCCATTGTATATCCTCCTGGATCTGGGACCAGGCTTCAGCATGTATTAAAAAGGCTTCGTGAGCAATCTGAAATTCAGTGAGCATCGGAGCAGGGATTGAAATCATCTCAGCCTCAACCTCGCATCTTAATCCTTCGAGTTCAGCTTCCAGCGAGTCGAGATACGCCTGCATGCGGAGTTTCATCTCCCAGTTGCTGTCACCCAGATTCGTATATTCCGAAAGCGTCTGTTCATGTATCCTCGGAGATTCGAAGATATCGTCATCAGCAAAACAGTGATTTGAGAAAGAGAAAGGAATAAGCAGAACGAATCCCATGGAAAATATGAAAGATATATGAAAACCAGATTTTCTCATGTCCGTCATCCTTTCTGAATAAGAGCAGATATCATTACAAAGCTACTTCCTGGAGTGGGTTTCCGTAAAGACCTTAAGAAATTTGCGGGCTGAAGGACTGTTCATATATTCAAGACCGAACAACTGTCCTGGAGGTGCAAGAGTGTGCAGTAACCTGGAATTGAAATTCAGAAAAATCATGAGAAACCAACTTGACAGATATCCGCTCATGACCGGCTCAGATATCTATAAACTGCTCTTTCAGGCGGCGATGGGAAGCTCACATGCAGCAACCGATATAGAATCTGCTCGCACATTACTCAAAACCGAACTGATGAACCCGGAAAGCGGACCGGTGGAATCACTGAAAGATGTCATTTCTCCGTGCGGGCGGATTGCACGAATTAATCTGCGTCCATACGCAAAGGAAAAACTGAATCCGGAAATTCTTCTTTCGGCATTCATTCGAACAGGAAGGGAATTCGCAGGATCAAAAGATACGCTTGAACTCTACTGCTCATGGTTCATTCAAATGAAAAACACGAATCTGCTCCCGGACAAATTCAGGAATATCGATACACTATTCAAGGATATGGTGTCGTCAGGTTATCCTGCAGTGCACCATTCAGCTATCTACCGTAATGCTTATTCACCGGCGTACAGGGTTATTGCAAAGGAATTGTATCAAGATTACCGCTGACTGATACGGACAGGGAGGATATCCATCCCTGGGCACTGTTCTCCAGAGGACTTTCATTCAGATCCAGCAGATACCAGTCTTCAGTTCTCAAGATGATTCCAGCCGCAGAACCGAACGGAATGGAATCAATGACCATGGATAGTGAATCAGGTTCAGCGAACAGGGGTGAATCCTGATAAATCATCGCATAGGTGATGTCAGCTGCGGGTCCCCATACAATTGGTACACTGTCCAGTTCACCCTCGATTACAAATTTCTCACCATCGGGAATCCACCTCAGGCGGAAGCTTCCTATGTTAGCCGCCTGCGCCACTCCTGGATCAAATCCCAGCCATCCGTCAACAGTTCTGCCGGAGAGGACTACACTCTCAAATGCTTCAAGCATGCTCCAGACAGCTGCACAGGAATCAGGTCGCTGGAAAACAGCAATCGAATCAAGACCTGTAAGCAAACAGTCCGGCTGCTCGTGCCCGAATACAGTACAAACTACAGAGAGAATAATCGCGCGGAACATGCCTCCTCCATCATCAAAACCGTATCCTTTTGAGTATATACAAATGATACCGGGCTGTTGACAGGTACTGTTTACACCAGTCTTGTTTTTCCAGTCGGGCGGGGAACCTTCACAACAAGGACTCTGAGATTATCATCGCTCTCATTGTACCAGCAATGAGGGATATCCTTCGGGCTATCGATTACTGTGTCCTTTGTAACTGTTTTCCTGTCATCTCCGATTTCGATAATACCTTTGCCTTCGAGCACGTAGAAAAACACATCGACAGGCGTGATATGTCGGATCAATTTCTCGCCTGGCTGGAAAGTAATAACGCTTGAGAGAGCATGCTTATTATCGTAAGCACGCCTGACATCAACACCGTGCGGATTCTTCGCAAGCGGCTGTTCACTGATCTTAATGATTTTCACTTATTCATCTCCTCTTTCTGCTCTGCTCCTGAGATTGAGTACAAGGCTATCAGACTGCTACGTGAAGGAGAGGGTTCCATCCTCCACGCAGCATTCGTTTTCTTAATTCAACTAGCTGAAGTATCTCTCAAGAAGACCTTTGAACGCCTTTCCATGACGAGCTTCGTCCCTGCACATTTCGTGAACCGTATCATGAATTGCGTCATACCCGAGTTTTTTTGCCTTTGTTGCGATATCTTTCTTGCCTTTGCAGGCTCCATACTCGGCCTCAACTCTGATGCGAAGATTTTCTCTGGTGTCCGCAACTACTACTTCTCCAAGCAATTCTGCAAACCTCGCAGCATGTTCAGCCTCTTCAAAGGCTATCCTCTTGTAGGCTTCAGCCACTTCCGGGTATCCTTCCCTGTCTGCCTGTCGGCTCATCGCGAGGTACATGCCAACTTCAGTACATTCACCTGTGAAGTTTGCTCTGAGCCCTTCGAGAATTTCCTTATCCACACCCTTCGCTACGCCTATACTGTGCTCGTCCGCCCAGACCATATCGAAATCTGTCTGCTCAACAAACTTTTCTCTCGGGGCTCCGCACTGCGGACATTTATCCGGTGGAGTATCTCCTTCATGTACATAGCCACAGACAGTGCATACGAATTTCTTCATCCTGAATCCTTTCATCCCTTTCTGAATTAACCGAGTATCACTTTCAGATCCTCTTCAGCGGTTGTTGTCGGTTTGATGGCGAACTTCTCAACAAGAACCTCAAGAGCAGCAGGTGTAAGGAAAGCAGGCAGCGTGGGACCCAGCCTGATATCCTTTATTCCGAGATAAAGAAGTGAAAGAAGTATCGTAACTGCTTTCTGCTCATACCAGCTCAGTATCATCGAAAGAGGAAGGTCGTTTACTCCACACTCGAATGCACCGGCGAGAGCAACCGCGACCTGTATCGCGGAATAAGCATCGTTACACTGTCCCATATCAAGAAGTCTGGGAATACCACCGATATCACCGAACTCAAGCTTGTTGAAGCGGTACTTACCGCATGCAAGCGTGAGAATTATACAATCATCGGGAATCTGCTGTGCTATTTCAGTGAAGTAATTCCGTCCTGACTTAGCGCCGTCACATCCGCCAACAAGGAAGAAGTGACGGATGTCTCCGTCCTTAACAGCCTGGATAACCTTGTCAGCAACTGTAAGTACCGCATTGTGCGCAAATCCTATTATGATCTTCTTCAGAGGAGCATCCTCTGTAAATCCATCGGCTGCAAGAGCCGCTTCAATTACAGGAGTGTAATCATGATCATCGATGTGCAGGACTCCCGGCCACTGGACCAGACCGGTGGTGAAGATCCTGTCCATATAGGAATCCTTTGGCTTCTGGATACAGTTCGTAGTCATTAGGATAGCACCTGGAAAAGCATCAAACTCCTTCTGTTGATCCTGCCACGCGCCTCCATAATTACCAGCGAGGTGTGAATACTTCTTCAGTCCGGGGTAGGCAAGAGTAGGAAGCATCTCTCCATGCGTATAGATATTGATACCTTTACCCTCAGTCTGTTTCAGAAGCTCCTCGAGATCTTTAAGATCGTGTCCTGAAACGACAATAGCCTTTCCTTTCAAAGGAGTTACACGAACCTCTGTAGGTTCGGGATGACCATAAGTTTCGGTATTGGCTTTATCAAGCAGTTCCATTACAGCAAGATTCTTCTCGCCAACCTTCAAGGCCATACCGAACAAATCATTTATCATATTTCTTCTTGTAAGGAAATCCATGGCTTCATGAAAGAAAGCGTATATCGCATCGTCTTCGTAACCAAGTATCTTAGCGTGGTCTGCGTAAGCCGCTGAACCCTTAAGACCGTAGGTAATCAGTTCTTCAAGACCGGTGATATCCTTGCCGGGATCTTTCAACTTATCTGCTATAGATAGTTTTACAGCTTCAATCTCGATAGTCTCTTCATCATTCGGCATCTGCCATACCGCAGGGCCAATAAGCTCCTCCGGAGTTATACTCTTCGAGGTACAGGCGTTGAGGTATTTCTCTCTGATACTGTCTCTTATTCTCATACCTTTTCGGATCATGTTGATCAGATCATCAGAATCGAAATTCACATTGGTTATCGTCGTAAATAGTGCTTCTACAACAAAAACATCAGCGCCATTATCAATCACTCCGAGTTCGCGGGCCCTGTGAGCCCACATGGAGATACCTTTTGATACATAGATCAGAAGGTCCTGCATAACCGCAGTTTTCGGGTCTTTACCACAGACACCGAACCTGTCACATCCTGTACCCTTCGCTGTCTGTTCACACTGATAACAGAACATTTCTTTTCCTTTCTTTTTCCGGACACATGTATGTCCAACTGATTTCAGAACTTGCATGGCAAGTAACTATTCACTAATTGGTATTTCTTTACCAATTATAGAATAATCAGCTCCTCTGTCAATACCCGATACACCCTGTCATACTTATTTTTATGCAAACATTGACAAATTAGTATTTCATTACTAGTATACAGTTCAACCGAAAGGAAATATATGTCATCACCTGTTACAATCCCTGAGTCAGTATCTCTCGCTATTCATGCGCTTGCGAAGCTTTCATCTTCAAATCGTGAACATGTTGTTCTCTCAGATCTTCTTCTCAGACCGGGTTCAGCCCATCATCTGTCTAAGGTTCTTCAGAAACTCACCCACGCAGGTATTGTTACATCAAAACGTGGACACGGCGGCGGATTCAGCATTGCAGTCCACCCTTCTGACATCAGATTGATGGACGTTTGGATCGCGCTGGAAGGACCGTTTGTAACCAGTATCTGCCCATACTCATGGTTGGGATGTGAACTTCCTTCGTGTTTGTTCGGTACAGTTATTGAGGATGCATCAAACCTTGTCAGAAAGTATTTCACAGATCATACAGTTGCCGACCTCGGCAGACTCTTCGAAGGAAAGTAAAATGAGCAGAATCACAAGAAAGATAATCAGAATAGATGAGGATAAATGTGATGGCTGCGGGATCTGCGCTGATGCATGTCACGAGGGAGCCATTCAAATATCAGGCGGCAAGGCGAAACTCGTAAAGGAGTCATACTGCGACGGTCTTGGAGATTGCATCGGTCCCTGTCCTCAGGATGCGATAACAATTGAGGAAAGATACGCTGAGGAGTACGATGAGGAGGCTGTACAAAAACACCTTGATAAACGGGACTCAGCTTCTACAGCGAGGAAACCGGTAGTGTGTTCATGTCCTGGATCAGCAGTGAGAGACCTTACACATCCTGATGAACCGATAGAAACAGTGGCTTCCGATAACATAGTCTCACAGTTATCAACATGGCCGGTACAGATCACGCTTGTTCCTCCCGGTGCGCCGTTCCTGTCCGGTTCTGATCTTCTTATCGCCGCTGATTGCGTTCCCTTTGCCTTTCCAGACTTCCATAATCACTTCATTAAGGGAAGAGTCGCTCTCGTTGGTTGTCCCAAGCTTGATGACTCCGAATATTACACTGATAAGCTAACGGAGATTTTTAAAGTAAATGAAATAAAATCCATCACGGTTGTTTACATGGAAGTCCCCTGTTGCGGCGGTCTTGTCCAGCTGGTGCACAAAGCCCTTATTCAGTCAGGAAAGCAGATTCCCCTCTCCTTCCTGAAGATCGGCATCAGAGGTGACATTCTGGACGAAATGAACCTTTAACCCTGTACTTATCTATCTGAATACTCTGAAATGAACCAGCCGAATCTCTTC
>JAIOQY010000052.1 GCA_021108435.1 Candidatus Aegiribacteria sp. | reverse complement strand
ATAATATAGCAAATACTTTCTATATGCGAAAGGTTAAGTTGTACAGTGTACTAGTAGTTGTTCTCAAACATTATCATTATCATCATCATCTTCTTCCTCTACTTCCTCACCTTCGTCTTCCGTCTCTTCGTCTTCTTCGCTTTGACTTCAGTGAAAGGCAAAATGTCTCTAACGTTATCCTCCACACGAAACGTCCGATACTGCCCGTGAGGTATCCGGGGAAGCCCCACCTGTGAAATGTCGTGATTTAGGCGAAGCTTACACTTCCAAAAGATATAGTATCTCAGGTCTTCGCTCCTGATAATCACTCCAAATTTATGATACATGCTAGTTTTCCAATCCTGTCTGGCTATATGAATCCTGGCGCTGAGGGCATTTTCGCCATATTAGTATGTATTACGCTATTGTCCTGAATACTGTATAGATGCCGATAGGGAGGCAATCATCTTCAGCCAAGGTATTATGGTGTTCCAACAAGAAACAGTTAGGGTCGCCAACTCTTATAAAAAAAAGTGCCACCCACTGATAAATGCGACATGGGAATTCTCTTTTTAGAAATTTCTAGAAGAGGGTCTTGATGCTGCCCCAGGTTTCAGGTTCCAGAGCACTCACAGGCTCTCCGTAGAAGTCAAAGAACATACCAGGACGATCCAGACCGAAATATTCGATCCTCACAAACGCACCGGAACCGTCATCATACCAGCACCAGTCACCGATGTAATAATCTCTTACAAGAATGAAGCAGTTGTCGCTAATGTCAGCCTGGGTTTCGAAATGGTAATAGAGGTCCGCATCAAGATCAGGGTATGCATCTGCGCTGATAGTACAGTAGGTATCGTAGATGTCGTAACCCCAACTACTGTCGCCAGTGAATGTGTTTGTGCAGGGTACGCTCTCTACCCATACGTCGGTGTTGGTATTGGGGTCTGAGTCACATGAATCATCTACGGATATGACCAGATTCATCATTGAGGCTTGCCCACCTATCCAGATTATCCATACGCGTATTCCTGTGACATAATAGTTGTCATCAAGCTCGAAATCATCACAGAGCCAGCGGTTGCCGCCGCTGTAAATGCTGTAACCGCTAAGCAGGGTTTCAAAACTGTAAGTCTGCGAATAAACCAACCCATCAATCGCAATCGGACCGGTTCCTTGAACGTGACGGGTACTCAGAGAAAGAGGCGGGTCAGCCAGGATAGAAACTGTGGAGACGAATAGCAATGCAAAAAGGAGTTCCTTCATTGTACACCTCCCTATACGGAAGAATAACCCAAATAGATTGTAGAGTATTTTATTTTCTATGTCAAGATACAGCTAGCCCACCCCAGAAATCCTATGACGCAGAACGCTCAGAATAACCTGCGTATGGAATCACTCAGCACAATTACCTGCCTACATGCGTCAGGTTCATTCTGTTAGCACTTTATTTTGCTAATCTTGCACTTACTAATCGGTTGATACTCACTCCCTCTTCTGCTGCAATTTCAGCAATCTTGCGATGTACTTCGGGAGGAATTCGCACCATGAACTTTCCGCTGTATTTCCTGATTGAAATCGGAACTGGTATTTTTTCCTTGTTTTTCTTCATATCAGAGATAACACTAGCCACAAGCTGTCGTATTCCTTCAAGAGCTGATTCCTGAGTTTCAGTAAGCCAGCTCAAGCTAGGGAATTCTGTACATAGACCAACATATTCCTGATCTTCTTCGGACCATGTTACTCTATATGTGAAATGATCATTTTTCAGCGGCATCTTCTTCACTCAACCTTTCTATGGCTCGAAGAACTTGTCTAACCTGGTAGGCTTTTGCTTTGCCTTTCTTATTCTGGATGTTCACTCTCGGATCTCCTTGCCATGGTGTTTTGTACACATGATGGCTTGATCCGGATTGTCTCGGTTCCCCAAAATAGTATTTACATATCTTACATAAATCCGGGAATCGAACATCCTTTGGGTTATCCTTCATTCTCATTATCAATGTTTCTAGCTTTGCCATAGAATATAGTATCAATATTGATACTGTTTGTCAATCCCTTCTTTGTATGCTAAAAATGGGTTATACAGTACGTCGCTGAGGCGGCATCTGTGAACACGGATGTTATATCGGAGATAATCAGGTCTCCGAAATTGTTGACCCATAGTTGACTATGCGGACCAGTGTAGATGTATAAAGGGAGAAGTGATGTCAGGAGAATCCTCAAGAGAATATATCATGAGAAATCAAGTGTTTCGGAGAGGCTGTTATTTTTCGATCTCTGCTTCAAACGTTATCATCTGTCCTGCTGAGACAGAGATACAGAGTAAAATCAAAAGTCCTGCATATCTCACAGTACTTTTTCTGGTTTTCTTATTCTACTTCTTCTTGAGTTTCTTCTCAGCTCGTTTCTCTTTGAGACTTTTTTTCGGCTTCAACTTGCTTTCTTTCTTCATATCTCTGCTCTTGCTCATACTGCTCAACCTCCAACCCGTCCGATATATGACTGAACCTGCATGATAAAACAGTTTTACGTAATATGCAAATCATCCGATATGATAACTGCGTTAATTACACTGCAATGTATTTGCTCTGTTCCTAAACAGTGTTGAATAGAATCCGGTTCTATCAAAGCTCTTTAATATACTCCGAAAGATCCAGCTGAATTATCACATCCTCAACAGTTATTCCGTACAGCTGGTAGTTATCCCCCATCACCATGTCGTACAAACTGTAGTCAGAATTGATAGTTTCGAGATACAACCCATCATTGTCGAAGATAATAAGATCTCTGAAATCGGTGACCCAGAGCCGACCCAGAGGATCAGTGCAGATGCATGAGAGGGAAGAGAACTGACCGGGGCGGTCTCCACTGCTTCCGAATCGATTAAGGAATCTTCCCTCGGAGCTGAACTTGAAAATACTTTCATTGAATGAACCGTATGCGAAGATGTTTCCCAGGCCATCAACTGTTATATCGGTACTTAATTCAGAATCTCCACTCTGACCGCTGATAGCTTCCTTCATAAGAAGATCAATTCTGCCTTCAGGGGAGAACCTTATGATATCGTCACTGTGTTTGCACCATGAAGCGACAACACTTCCGTTATCGCAGACCTCAACATCATCGAATCCCCATCCATCCGGGTGTGTAAGGGAATCAAGCAGTTCGCCTGTCATGCCGTCATGAATCAGTAACTCGCTCCCGTAGATCAGATACAGTTCACCGTTTCTTGAGGCTGACATGGCTTGAAGATAGCAATCATCCTGATCGCCGAAGCTCCATTGCGTGATATAAATGCCATTTGTGTCGAAAACCTGTATTCTGCCTGTTTCATGTTCACCGATGTAGATATGTCCGTTCGCGTCCACAGCGATGTATCTGGCGTTCTGGAAAAGCCCTGCGCCCATGCCGGTTCCGCCGAATTCCAGAACCACCGGAAGACCAGAAGGTCCGGCGGTCGTTGTGAATGTATCTACACTCGATTCAATCACTGATCTGGTTTTCATGGCAAAGAGAAAGACTATTCCCCCCGTAAGCAGGGTGATGAGAACAATCGAAAAAATTATCCTGCTGAATAATTTACCAACATGACCGGTGTTAAGTGTGATCGGAAGTCCGGTTATCTTATGCGGCACCGTTCCTGTCCCGGAGAAAAGCTCTGAAGGGACAATCACAGAGCTTCCGCAGTAAGGGCATGTAGAAGTCATCTGATTTCGCTTTATTCTTAAAGACGCTCCGCAGGAAGGGCAATCAAATTCTCTTATTTTCATCGTTTCACTTCCTCCGAGTGCATTTGAATTCCGCTCTATCAGTCAGGAAACAGGACATTCATCAATTCCATTGATATCACATATACATTAGGAGGATTCTGCACCTGCCCCTGCAGAAGAGATGCCCTTATCGCAGCGTTTCTGATCAGTACATGCCCTGGCGGAACAAGAATCGAGTTCCTCAGTGTTTCCAGAACCATCTGAAAATCATCATCCCCAAGCGGTTCTTCTTCATCCTGATTAACAAGCCAGATGGAAACCTCACCACCAGTTCCGCAGACAATGTCGAAGTAAACTTCATCCTCGAATTGAGAAATAACATCACGACTGATTATTCTCTCAAGCACCGCTTCAATAATTGCACTATTCACAGTAGAAGAAAGCCTTCCCGGAAGTTCAATCCCGGCAATATCCGGAATTGTCGAAGGGTCATCAATTCCGGGCATACCGACTATTGCCGAGTTATCAGGTAATGCTATTACATATTCAGCGGCTGTGGGTGGTGCGGGGGAAGAGGAGTATCTCCATGGAGGAACAGTACCGCTTCCCCTGACCCAGAGAAGGTGTCCGGGATCCTGAATGACAGGGTATAAGTTCGCGATGAGACTGTCTGCCATGGAGAGAGCAAGTCCCCAGGTATTCATGTACATATCATCTATTGGATGCGGATCGACATCAACATATGAAAGGTTTGATGGAACACTTCCATGAACGCATGAAAAAGCTACTCTGACAGAGGTGCTTCCCGCTGGAACAATCTCTTCTCCGAAACCTCTCCAGGCTGCTGATAAAAGGGAGACTGAATCCGGCAGGTCTGTCCAGAAAAAAGCATTTCCTTCGGTGGAGGAATTAATCATAAGCGTATCGGATTCCTGCTGCAGCCACGTGCTTGTCCTCAGAGGTAGACGATCGGGAGGAGGGTCTTCACCGGAAGCACTGAAGAACAGAATTGATGACGGGCAGTCCGAAACGGGGTGAAGCTGCATCCCTGTGCACATTGATGAATTGTCCTCTGTAACCTCCGCTTCCGCAAGGATTTCCGCTGTTTCCAGGATTTCTGCTCCCACTCCCAGGGGACAAAGAAGCAGATAGCCTGACCATCCTGCCCTCTGAATCATCATCCCGCTGCAGGCAAGGGTCCAGAATTCCTCTCTCTGCCAGGGGAAAATACCGGACCAGGCGGATTCTGGGAGAAGTCCATCTTCCATCATCACAATTATGATTTCACAGGAATCGGATAATGCAGGAAGATTGTAAACGGGAACACTGATCTCCAGCAGCATCGAGATCAGAAGTAATCCAGCCATCTAGAGATTCTCCATCATTTGCTCAAGTTCTTCAGTTCTTTCATTTGCGGCGTCAACAGCAGTGCCTGCCTCATCGATAAGATTGTACGCTCCCGTTATTGCTTCCTGCGGAGTAGTATGAACAGTTTCAACCGTTGAAAGGGAGTCAGGTTCAAGAGCAATCGAATCACCGGCAGATACCGAATCCGGAGTCGTCTCCATTTCGTCCACCGCTTCCCCTCTGCATCCTGCCAGTAGAAACAATACAACAATAAACAGCATAATCAGTATTCTCACAGTTCCGATCCCTTCTCTATCCATGGTCTGAGGACTCGCTCAAGCGTATCAGAGCCATCCAGCCATGAAAGAACAACTCCGTAATTCGTAACAGGAATACCGGCTTCAGTCAATCTCAGCACCCGCGCAGCAAGTTTCTGACTGCTTATCATGCATCCGCCGCAGTGTATGGCAAGGCGATACTCCTTCAATTCCGCAGGGCTCGGAAATTCCCTGCCAAAAGAATGGTCTATTCTGATACCAGGGCAGACTTTTCCCAGTTTCTGCGGGATCTGCACTGTTCCTATGTCCTCTGAAATCCTGTCATGGTTGCAGGCCTCAACAATCAGTATCCTGTCCCCGGATTTGAGGGAGTTTAGAACTTCAGCGCCCTCAGCGAAGAAATGCAGATTACCGCCGGATGTAATATTGATCATCATGATTGAGAAAGTAGTAAGAGGAATATCATCCGGCACCCAGCTGCTCATGATATCGATGGCCTGCGAATCAGTAAGTACCAGCTGAACCCCCTGATCTGTACTCAAAGAATCAAGAAACCTCATGAATTTCCCATATTCGTTTTCAGAGATCGTTTCCGAACGGCTTCGGGCCAGTTTCAAATCTGTTCTGTACAGTCCTATCGGTATCCCAAGCCTTAAAAGATACTCCATCGCCATTTCCTGCGGACGGAGCAGTCTTCCCGCTGGAGATTCCTCATCCAGAGGGATATGAAGAAGGACCGGGCCGTGCCTGTCAACAAACGGGAGCAGTTCGGTTTTCTTCGTTTTATCAGGCATTGCAGATTCAATGAATTCTACCAGTTCAAGAGCGTTGGAAGTGTTGGACAGATCGATACTCAGCGAAGGTGTACCCGTCCTGTCCGGAAGGATTGCTCTGCAATACTCTATCGATTCCTCCAGAGAAGCTCTGGTTCCGGCAAGACCGCCTGAAAAGTCAGCATGAATATTAAAGACAACCGCAAGAGATTTTCCCAGTTTCCGCGTAAGAGAGGACACACGATCCTCAACGTACATTCTGCCGGAAAGGAATGACTGAACCGGATCGATGACCAGAACAGCAAGATCAACCTCTTCAAGAGCCGCGATTGTTTTCTTTTTCTTTTTTGCTCCAAGATCACTCTCTTCGTCCAGACCGGCTGTATCCAGCAGCTGCACCGGACCCAGATCATGAATTTCCATGATTGCACTCTTGATATCCGCCGTAGTCCCTGGCGCGGCATCTACTATTGATGTATCCTGCTGAGTGAGCAGATTCATCAGAGTGCTTTTTCCGGAGTTAATACGCCCGAAAATCCCGATTATCTGTCTTTCGACTCTTGGCAATATTTCTCCAATCTGTCACTCGATGTTCTACAAGTATGACATGATATTTATAGTGAAATCGCCATCGATGGGGAATGTGCCTTGACCGGCAGAGCTTACTTTACAATAATCCTGCCCGTTCAATACGCGGAGAGGTGGCCGAGTATGGCTTAAGGCGTACGCCTGCTAAGCGTATGAGATTCACGTCTCCGAGGGTTCAAATCCCTCCCTCTCCGCCAGTTCACCAATTTCTCGTAAATCGACGTATTCTCTAAAAATGACTTGCGTTCCGCGAGTATTCTCCACGGCATCGGATATTGAATCTCAAGAACTGGATCTGATTTTGATCCGAGAGAACTGAAACACTTGAGTCCGAATGCAGAAGAGGATTCTGAGTCCGGAAATATCGATATAAAGGCTGATGAGCTGTCTTTCTTTGAGCTCAATCCCCCAGAGTCCACGAGTGGGGACATCTGTCCCCGACTGGTTTTGCGCTGTCCATCCGCAACAATTCCCCGTGAGCTAATCGAAGAAAGAGGGGAGACCATTCTGAGGTTTGAACCGATGCTTTTATGGAAATCTTTCAGATCCTCAAGATTCTCAGTCCAGGCGGTTGAACCTGCTTCATTGGAAGCACTTATGAAATCCCGTGCAGGTTTAAACCGCGAAGCTTCTCCTTCCTCATATTCTGCAATCTTAGAAGAGAGAGCTGTCTTCTCGAGGATATAATGTTCCTTGCGAGCGGTGTATTCGTCGCGAGTAAGGGAACCATCCAGGTAGATGTCGAGAAGGCGCTCGATCTTCGATTGCAGATCGGCAAGCAGAAGCTTCTTTGAACTGATGATATCTTTCACCTGCTCCATCTCCTGA
>JAIOQY010000051.1 GCA_021108435.1 Candidatus Aegiribacteria sp. | reverse complement strand
TTCGTGAAATGGAACGAACGGACAGGTAAGTTCTCCGCGTATTAGAGGAAACAACCTGATCTGACTGAAATGATCAGAAGGAAAACAGACAGGGGTGAAATTTCTTTCGCCCCTGTCTGCTATTCAGAGCTATCCATCAAACATTATGGTGATTTCTGTTTACACTTCATGTGTTGATCTTATTGTTCTTCCATCATATAGATTTTCGGGTAATCATCTGGCATGGAGTTAAATGCCAGGATGCCGTGCTGATCAACAATGATCTGCCAGTTTTCAAATGAATTCATGTCTCCGGGCAAATCGACCCCTGCTGTGAACAGAAGTTCTCCATCCATGTTATAAACGCGAAATACGATTTCACTGTAAATACCCATTCTGACCCAGAGACGATCGAAGCTGTCGATATGAAGTGAAACAATTGATGTTTTGTAAAGATCGGGTTCCCATTCAATGATGCCTTCAACCCCGTAAGATGACATATTTTCATTTACGCGGTCGATCTCATCCTGGATCTCCTCATCTGTCTTTCTGATTTTCTGGAAATCCTCGTCCTCAATATGGAGGAAGGAGGTACCATCGGGCATGTAACCTTCTATTATGAAATCATCCGTGGATAAAGGAGCACAGAACACTTTACCATCAGGTGCTGCGGTGACCGTGAACATGATGTCCTTCGAAGAAGCAGCGATATCGGAAGGGTCAAAGGGTTCGAAGGTGGAATAATACTCCACTGTCGATTCAACTTCTCCTTCCCATCTCGCCAGGCTGAAGCCCAGAAACATGCCCTCTTCGTTCTGATCGAATGCAGTCAGCATTCCGACTATCGCTCCGGAATCAACTCCGATAATGGCTATAGGAGCTGAGGGAAAAAAACCGATCAGTTGACCGGAATATTCGTAATCGGAATCAAAAAATGTAATTTTCCCTGCCATGACATCGGATACGGCGATACCGCCGTCGGACATAAATGTAAAGCATGCCGGCATGAGAAACTCACCCGGACCGCTTCCCTCACGACCAACTGTCTGGATATACTCACCCTCAGGGGAGTAGAAGAGAATGCACAGTTTCTGAATGTCAAGAATGGCGATATCGCCTCCGGGAGAGTGGAAAGCAAGTGTTGGTTTACCGAAGACGTAATTGCTGTCACCAACATCGATACCTATTGAGTCCGTAACGGCAAGATAAATATCTATTTCAGGAAGAGCGTCAGAGGTTTCCACGGCATCATTCTGCTGTTCGCCTGCAGGAACCTCTCCTTCATCGTCGCAGGACGCGAGCAGGAGAAGCAAGAGTATGATAATCATTGACATTTTCATAAATGCATCCTTTCATATAATATCCACGGGAATAGTAATATACTGCTGATATTACTTCATCATCTCAGCAGACACAGACCGGTTGTTTCCGTAATACTTCCGGATTGAATCCTGCAGAAGTAAAGACCTGCTGAAACAGGTTCACCGTTCTGTCTTCTTCCATTCCACTGCACCGAATGTTCTCC
>JAIOQY010000050.1 GCA_021108435.1 Candidatus Aegiribacteria sp. | reverse complement strand
TTTCATAAAAATATATGTATTATCATTTCAATGCTATAGATATGTTTCAGTACATGAAAAAGCGTTCAGCATTCTGAACGTGAAACATTGCGTTCTATTCGTCTCAGAAGTAGATTCTTTGTATAAGTTGCTGTTCGTTTCAATATTCAGAAATCCAATATTAGAGAATACGTATGATATTCTAGTGGAGGCTATTATGGTTAAAGTCAGACCGTTTCACGGACTTCGTCCGGCAAAAGAACTGGCCGAGAAGATTGCTTCTCGCCCATACGATGTACTCGATTCTGAAGAAGCGCGTGAACTTGTGAAAGAGAATCCTTTAAGTTTTCTGAGAGTTGTTAAACCGGAAGTTGATCTTGAGCCGTCTATCGATCTATACGACAGATCCGTATACGAACAGGGAGCCAGAAATCTGCGCCGGTTAATGGAAAACGGAGCGATGATTCAGGAAGAATTACCCGTTTTCTATTTCTACCGTCAGATCATGGGAGATCATTCGCAGGTTGGACTTGTTGCAACCGTTTCCGCACAGGACTATCGGAACAATCTGATTAAAAAGCATGAATTTACAAGGAAAGTAAAGGAAGAAGACAGAATCCGGCATATAGAAACCCAGAACGCTCAGTGCGGACCGGTCTTCCTTACCTATCCCGATGTTCCTGAACTTGACTCATTACAGGATCGGGTTTGTGATTCAACTGATCCCGAATACGATTTCACCGCTCCGGACGGCATCAGGCATACTCTCTGGCTTGTCAGTGATAATAAAGACATCGAAATGATAGAAAGTATCTTTTCCAGGGTACCCTCTCTTTACGTCGCGGACGGACATCACAGAAGCGCTGCGGGTACGATCATAGCGGAACGAAGACAGATGAATAACACTGGACATACTGGCAATGAGGAATACAATTACTTCCTGGCCGTGATATTCCCGAAGAGTCAGATGAAAATCCTGCCGTACAACAGAGCTGTTACTGATCTGAATGGGAATACAGTGGATGAATTCATTGACAGGGTAAAAGATAATTTTACTGTATCAGAGAGTTCGGATACTACACCGACCCAGAACCTCATGTATTCCATGTATCTGGGCAGCAAATGGTACAGCCTTGAACCGAGAGTGGGCAGTTTCCCGGCAGACGATCCTGTAGAAAGCCTTGACGCAAGCATCCTCCAGGAAAACCTTCTAAGTCCTGTTCTTGGAATCGAGGATCCGCGAACCAGTGAAAGAATCAAGTTCGTCGGGGGAATTCGTGGAACAGAGGAACTGGAGAGACTGGTGAATTCCGGGAAGTATTCCGTAGCCTTCTCTCTGTTCCCGACATCGATTGATCAGCTCATCAATGTGGCTGACAGCGGCAATGTTATGCCTCCAAAATCAACCTGGTTCGAGCCAAAGCTTCGAAGTGGAATGGTGGTGCACGTATTGTGAAGAGAAATATCTTCACTGTTTCCATCTTCTTTCTTGCCGTTTTGATTGCGTGCGGAAACGATGATGGTGCTTCCAGTACTGTAAGATCATTCGCTGCAGCTATTGCCGATTCCAGCTATGCTGAAGCCTGGTCTCTCATAACACCGGAAAGCCGGCAATGGTACGATTCAACCGTTTCCATACTTCATGAATTCGGCTGGACGGAATCCCGGGAGGCTGCATGCAGGCTTGCGGGCGACATGACGGAAGAAGAATTCCTGAACCTTACGGGCAAAGATCTTTTCTCAAGGATGGCCAGCAGCTCTTCAGATGCACATAATCTCAGTACCAGCATAAAGTCTGTCAATTATCCTGACAGTCTGGTCTGTGTAGTTGTCGTCAGAATAGATGATGGTCTCCAGGAGGTTATCGTCAGAAAAGTCGGAGAGAGCTGGCTGATAGACCTGACCAGTCTGTCTCCACCGTTTGAAGGGGGAGAATAGCATGAATGGAAAGAGCAGGGGTATCATCGTTTTCGCGTTTATTTTCGGAGGAGTCGGGATACTCTTCCTGCTATGGGGTCTCGGAGTATCAGTCGGCAAATGGTGGCCTGCTTTCTTCACCGCAGTGGGACTTGCTTCATTCGCGCGTGGAATGCGTGAAATGGGAAATGTAATATTGGGTCTGCTTCTTGTGGGCTGGAGCATCGCTGGAATCGTCTGTCTCCATGCAAGCGAGCTTGAGATTGATCATGCCCTGCCATTCTTCATCGGCACATTCATTCTCTGGATCCCTCTTGCCTGGCTCTTCGGGAAGTTCCTGAGTACGGATACAAAGTAACTTCATCAGGCCGGTTTATTCTATAACGACGGGGACACCCACCATAGAGTGGATGTCCCCGTGTGTTTTTTTGGGATACGCACCAGAGCGTGCATGTCCCTGCCTCCGGGCTAGCCCGCATAAATCACCAGCTTTCGTAGCGAAACGTTGCATATGCTGATGACTACAAGGCTTGCGAGTGTAGACTCCGCAGGCGTACTTGAATAGTACGTCGAGGACGGATGCATGAGCATAACGCAGTAGGTGCCTGCATATGCGGCGTTGTAGTAGAAAGCTGGTGATTTATGTGGGCTAGGAATTGTGGTTCGCTATATGAGCGTCTCCGGCATAAACTTCACGGACAGCGCCAGAGGGAAGCTTCACAATGAGGGATCCGCTATCTGACAGCCCTGTGGCAACACCGGCAATTGTTTCTGATGGGGTTTCTATTCTGACATTCCTGCCAATCAGAAGAGAATATTTCTTCCACTCTGCAATATATCTCTTCAAATTCCGCTCCTGCAGCCATTCCAGGTAAATTCCCTCCAGTTCTTCAAGTATAGATGCGGAAAGCCTTATTCTGGAGTATTCCTGATCCGTTTCCAGTTTCAGAGATGTAGCAATATCGGAAATGCATGGATCCATAGATGTCACATTTACATTAATTCCAATTCCAACAACTACATGATTGATCCGATCCGTGTCGGACTTCATTTCGCAGAGTATTCCACACACTTTTTTTCGGTGACATAGAATATCATTTGGCCACTTGATCTGAAAATGAAGACCGGTATCCAACTGTTCCAGAACTCTGACTACAGCAATAACTGAAATCACTGGGATTTGCGAAGCTTCCGCAGGAGAAACGGATGGACGAAGAATGACAGACATGTAGAGATTACATCCAGGAGGAGAGAACCAATCTCTACCGCGTCTACCACGTCCGCCGGTCTGGGAATCGGATGTAATCACTGTCCCATGAGGTGCTCCGTCGGAAGCAAGAAGCATAGCAACGTTGTTTGTAGAATCTATCTCCCTGTGGAAAATAACTGTCTCTCCGATAGTCCTGGTACTGAGGAAGCAGTGTATCTCCTCCTCAAAAGGCATGTCGGGAGATGAAGAAAGATGATAGCCTTTGTTAGGAATAGCTTCTATTATGTATCCTGTTTTCCGCAGATCTCTGATATGCTTCCAGATTGCAGCTCTGGTAATCCCGAATTCTGTAGATATCTGCTGACCTGAAATGTAATCTGAGTCGGTTCTGAGCATTTCAAGAATTCCGCTTGAGATTTTATCCATTGTTGTTACCTCATGCAAATCCGGTGATATCCAGAAAGATAGAAATCGACTGAACCATGAGAATCCGGGCTTGAATTGTCAACCTGTCATATAGATTCGGTTGACGTTAAGTGACCCTAACCCGGACTCATTACAAATACTCTACTGCAGCGACGAGTATCTGTGATGAATCCAGGATAACAAGTAAAGGGTCAGTCTATGAAAATCGGCTGCATGAGATAAAGAATCTGCTCCGGATTGAATAGATCCAGAATTCCGGAATTGATCCCGAAACCTGGCATTTCAATTGACCCGGGAAAGGAAGGAGTCGGATATATCCGTACACGGATATCTTCATCCGGATCCATTCCTGACATTCCAGCTGCGTAATGAACCGCATCAACTACTCCGCCGATTTCATCTACAATTCCTATCTCGACTCCGTCGATTCCTGCCCAGACTCTGCCCTGAGCGATGGAATCAACTTCCTCGAAGGTCATCCCCCGGCCTGAAGCCACCGTTCCAACAAAGCGGTTATACCCATCCTCCAGCAGATCGAAGGCTCTGCTTCGCTCCACATCTGTATATGGATGGAAGATACTGGACATTGACGCCATTGAACCTGTTGATACTTCTTCAACATTAATACCGAGACTGTCCAGAAGTTCTCCACAGGAAAATTTTCCGGATATTATCCCTATTGAGCCTGTTATCGTCATTCTATCCGCGAATATTCTGTCGGCTCCACAGGCCATATAGTAACCTCCGGAAGCAGCGACACCGCCCATGGATACTATCACCGGGATATTTTCTCTGATTCTTTCTACCGCATGATGCATATCATCACTGGCAAGAGCGTCACCGCCCGGAGAATCTATCCTGAGGACAATTGCAGAAACGCCGGACTGCGACGCAGCAGCCCGAAGAGCATCACAGATAGATTCGCTTCCCATAGTTCTTCCGAATGGGAATGATGATCCGCTGTACCCTCTCCAGATGTATCCGGTAGCAACGACAACTGCGATGTGTTTATCCTGTCCCCAGACATTGTATTCAGGTATTGAATTTGCGTATTTCTCAAGGGAAACCGTTGTGAAATGCCTTCCAAAATCCTCTCTTGCCAGCTCTTCAACCTCATCCTGAAAGGAGACTCCATCAACCATACCATAGGCAACTGCTCTCTCCGCTGTATATGGACCTGTGTCCATTATCCTGCGGAGCTGAGCCGGTTCCAGACCCCGTCCATTAGCAACACCTGCTACTAATTCCATCTGCAGCGACGAAAGCAGGCTTGTCGTAGCCCTTCTCTGAGCATCGGACATATCGGATCTTGTCAGCATATCACTTGCGCTCTTGTATTCACCTATATGCATCAGGTCTGGATAGATGCCGATCCGGTCAAGAAACTCCCTCAGAAATAATGACTCGGATGACAGTCCAATGAACGAAACTGATCCGGATGGATGCATCCAGATTCTGCTTGCACATGACGCAACATAGTATTCAGCGTTACCACCATTTTCCAGAAAGACATAAACCTTTTTGCCTGATCTCACTATTCTGCTGAGAAGAGCGCGAATCTCTTCAGCCTGGGCAAAAGAGCCAACAGGGCCTCGTATGTCCACTATCACTCCGGATACAGACTGGTCGGAAGGAATTCTGTCGATCAGAAGAGCCGTCTCGGTATAGCAGGGCTGAACTCCGCTGAGGAAAGGTCTCTGCTGAAGTTCGTCAATATCCTCAATTTCAAAACGCACAAATCTGCCGGAAGGGGTTAGCAGATTCGGACCAGTCTCAGATGAGAAAGTGAAATCACATCTGGAGCCGGTGTAAGAGTAATTCTCGTCTGTAGTTGCCCCGCAGGCGAAGGATGTTGTCCCGAATCCGGCTTCAAGTCCGAAGCTGATATGATCACTTCCCGCCTCAGCACGAATGGTCAAGCCGTCCATGGCATGGAATTCAATCCCTCCCGTGAACTGTCCGTTATCCAGATCTCTTTCTGTTTCAAAATCAGTAACCAGCGTAAGTGTATTTCCAAAAGGTCTGACTGCAAATCCAGCTCTGTAGACGGTTTCCACATCATCACCGGGAAGGTCGATTCCCCCCTGCCGGACCAGCCCGAAACTGAACCATTCAACTGGTCGAACTATCAGTCCGAGTGTAAAGAAATGTTTTCCGGACCATTGATTTCCATTTACAGTCGGATCGAACCAGGTATAACCGACACCAACGGATGCTATCCTATCAAACAGGTACGTTCCACTCGATAGAGTGAATCGCCGCATATCGTAATCATCATTCCACCATCCCGATAAACCCGCTCCGGGAAATGCTATGGATAAGCGGTCAAACCCCTCAAAGGCGCTATCTGAGGCAGCCATGCCTACTCTCAGCCGGAGGCTGTTTATAAAATTGTATCCTGCAGGATTGATCAGCTCCGGATTACCGACTTCTGGATAAGCTACCCAGTTAAATACCTCGTCGGGGCCAGGAGCTGCAGCTGCTGCTGCGATAGAGGAAAACAGTACCAGTACAAATATAAAGCTGATCGGTTTCATCCCTTACTCCTTCTTCTGCGGAACCGGAAAAGTAAATTGAAACTGCTGTACTTGGGGACACGCACCAGAGCGTGCATGTCCCCAAACGCAGCAGAGCCTGTATGTCCTATGCTGTCATCAATGAGTTATACACATCAGTACAGCTTGAGTTCCACAAATGAGGGAGGAATAAAGGATAAAGTCATGCGATAATCAGATAGGGTGTATTATCGGATCTTCCTTCAGCACTCTGCTGAGTATATATGAGGCCCTGTCTGCCTCTTCATCAGGCAGAACGACGAATATCCTGTTCCTGCTGGCAGCTATATGCCTCACATCAACATGCTCTTTTGAAAGTGCGCTTAGCGCAAGAGTCATAGTACCTATTACAGTCTCGCAGACAGTCTCCTCAAGATCAAAACTCAGAAGAGCAAGATCATGCTCCACTGTTACGTTTTCAATACCGATTTCATCTCCGGTTTTCCGCAGTACTTCTTCTGCTTTCTGAAAACAGCTTTCCCCGACACTGAAGGAGATGTCTCCTTCGGTTTCCCCATGCTCAGTATTGAACATATGCAGGATGTTGATCTCCTTCTTCCCGAGAGCTGAAAATAGTCTGCCTGCGATTCCGGGTTTTGCCGGAACATGATGACAGGTGAACCGTACTATTTTTCTTCTCCTTGTCATAAGGATCTCGTTCATATACTTTCCTTTCCGGCGCTCTTCCCGGAGGACAGCATCAGCTGCCCTCCGGGATATCTGTCATCTTACCGAATCAACAGCCGTTTTGACAGCCTCTTCAATAAGATCTATTGGAGGCTGAGCTATGTCTCCGTCATCCATGAGTTTCTGTACAAGGTTCCTTGCTTTCATAATGTCTGATCTTGCTTCTTCGAGAACCTGATCTCTTGTCTTCTGAAGCCTGGCTACGCCGTCTTTGATGGCCTGCATCGCAACATCAGCGGCCTCTTCAGGGAATACATCCGCCTCATCCATCGTTGGGATAATATAGTCAGGTGAAAAGCCTCTTCTCCCCGCGAAATTCGCAAGGGATCGAGCTGCCGCGACAGCCATATTGTCAGTTATCTTCGTCGCTCTGACCAGAAGGGCACCTTTCAGTATTCCAGGAAATCCAAGGGAATTATTGACCTGGTTGGGAAAATCACCCCGACCCGTGGCTACAACTGCTGCTCCTGCATCCCTGGCTTCGTAAGGGTATATCTCCGGCACAGGATTAGCACATGCGAACACGATCGGATCTCTTCCCATTGATCTGATCCATTCCTTCGGAATAAGACCTGGTCCCGGCCTGGATACAGCTATAAGAACATCTGCTCCCTTTATGGCTTCCTCATGTGTCTGAATTTTTTCCGGATTCATGGCTTCACAGAGTTCCCACTTACGATAGAAGCGCTCATCGGCCCTGATATCTTCTCTGTCCGTGGAAAGGCTTCCTTTGGAATCGAACATAACCATCTTTAAAGGATCACCGCCGGCCGTGATTATCAGCCTTGCTATCGTAGTATTGGACGCTCCCGCTCCGATAAAGACAATCCGGACATCCCCAAGTTTTTTTCCTACAACTTCAAGAGCTCCAAGCAGTCCCGCAAGAGTAACGCATCCGGTTCCCTGGGCATCATCATGCCAGACGGGAATGCTGCATTCCTCTCTCAGAGTATCAAGAACCTTGAAACAGTTCGGCTGCGAGATATCCTCGAGATTGATCCCTCCGAAACTGGGCTGAACCATCTTTACAAAATCGATGATCTTGTCGGGATCAGGATTACCGTTCTTATCGCGATTATCTATGCAGAGCGCTACCGCATCCACCCCTCCCAGATATTTCATCAGGAATGCTTTACCCTCCATCACGCCAAGACCTCCGGGAGGCGTACAGTCACCATCTCCGAGAACCCTTGTGGAATCACTCACGACAGCAATGAAATTACCCTTGTTCGAAAGGTCGTAGGCAGCTTCATTATTATCCCGGATGGTGGTTGATACTTTGGATACACCCGGCGTGTACCAGACATTGAACCAGTTGAAACCGTAAAGACCAGCCTTGGGAACTGTCATCATTTTCCCTTTGTAGAATTTGTGCGCGCTGTAAGCCAGTTCTTTCAGAAAGACGGTTTTTGCCTTTGCAATCTGTTCCTGGGAAAAATCCTCCGGGAACAGATCACCAAGATCTTTCAGGGTCAGGTCGAATTCCTTCATTTCTCCATCCCGTTCATGTTCAGAGTTAGTACAGCAGTTATCCTATTCCTCGCGGCGGTATTCTGCGACCCCCGCCTCGAAGAGATCATTACCTTTTGTATCATTCACAACGAACAGAGGCATCCGTTCAACAATAAGCCTTCTGATTGCTTCCGGGCCAAGATCTTCGTAGGCAATAACTTCTGCCTGTTTAACAGAAAAAGCGATTCCGGCAGCTGCTCCGCCCACGGCGGCAAAATACACCCCTTTGTTTTTTACCATGGATTCACGTACCTCTATTGATCTGGGACCTTTTCCAATTGTTCCTTTCAGGCCGTTCTCCAGCATCAGCGGCGTGAATGAATCCATTCTGTAACTGGTAGTTGGTCCGGCGGAATTCATTATCTGCCCGGGTCTTGAAGGAGCAGGACCTACATAATACATGACCGCACCCTTCAGATCGAAGGGCAGCTCTTTCCCTTCCTCAATGAGTTTGACCAGACGTTTGTGTGCCGCGTCACGACCTGTGTAGATCTCTCCCGAAAGGAATACTTTATCTCCGGATTCAAGGTTGCTGATCTGATCGTCGTCAAGGGGAGTTCTCAATTCTACTGTCTTCAATGCAATCTCCTCCTTTTCTAGATTATTGTTTCGCCATGCCGACTGACATGGCATTGAATGTTAACAGCAACAGGCATGGAAGCAATATGACATGGAACAGTCTTAATATGTACAGCAAGAGCGGTTGTCCTTCCGCCGAGCCCCTGTGGTCCAATACCGAGGTTATTTATCCTTCGAAGAAGCTCCTTTTCAACCTCGTTGAATTCGGGATCCGGATTGGGTTCACCAATTGTCCGGAAAAGAGCCTCTTTCGCGAGCATGGCGCATCGCTCGAAACTCCCTCCTATTCCAACACCTACTACTATTGGAGGACAGGGATTACCACCGGATCTCGATACTCTGTCAACAACGAAATCCTTTACTCCTTCAATACCATGCGCCGCTGTCATCATGCGAACTTCGCTCATATTCTCCGCGCCGCCGCCCTTGGGAGCGAACTGTATCCTTACTTTGTCTCCCGGTACAATCCTTGTGTAAATGATCGCAGGTGTATTGTCGTTTGTGTTTTTCCTCTTCAACACAGGATCATCGACGATGGATTTGCGAAGGTAACCTTCAGCGTAACCTTGCCGCACACCTTCGTTTATGGCATCTTCAAGGGCTCCTCCGATGAAATGAACTTCCTGACCGACCTCCAGGAACACAATTGCTACTCCTGTATCCTGACAGATTGGCATTTTCTCACGCTCAGATATCTCATGATTCTCCAGAATCACCTGGAGAATCTCCCGCCCAAGAGGAGACTCTTCCTTTTTAAGAGCTTCTCTCAG
Source organism: Candidatus Aegiribacteria sp. (assembly GCA_021108435.1). Lineage (NCBI taxonomy): Bacteria > Pseudomonadati > Candidatus Aegiribacteria > Candidatus Aegiribacteria sp. The sequence goes on along the minus strand of JAIOQY010000050.1, from coordinate 8,016 downwards.
TGCATTCTTCACGTCATCACCGAGATAGATATTCGTGCTGATGCTGAGATCTTTGACCGCTTTTATGACGGAAGCAACGTCAATTTCTCTCAATTTCAACCTCCCAGCTTCTCACTGATTAGTTTAACAATGTGCTCGACTGTATCCGCAACAGGTATACCATGATCTCTGAGAACTTCAACCTTCGCCGCTGCAGTGCCGGAAGCACCTTCAACAATTGCACCCGCATGCCCCATTCTCTTTCCGGGGGGTGCGCTTCTTCCAACAATGTAACCGACAACCGGTTTCGTGATTTTTTCTTTAACGAAGGCTGCGGCATCCTGCTCATCAGAACCGCCTATTTCTCCAACAATTACTACAGCTTCAGTGTCTCCATCGCTTTCGAGCAGTTCTAAATAGTCGTTGTACTTCATGCCGATAATCGGGTCTCCGCCCATGCCGATAGCGGTTGATTGCCCGAAACCGGCAGCGGTAAGCTGATTAACGACTTCGTATGTAAGCGTTCCGCTTCTGGAGATAACGCCTACAGGTCCGCGTTGAAATATTCCTCCAGGCATGATTCCGACTTTTGATTCCCCCGGTGAGATAAGACCGGGGCTGTTCGGACCAATCAGACGAGTTCCAAGTTCATTCAGTTCCATCAGAACGCCTGACACATCCAGAACAGGGATTCCTTCCGTGACAGCAACTACAAGATTTATCCCGGCGTTCGCAGCAGCCAGAATCGCGTCCTCGGCAAAGGGCGCAGGTACAAAAATCACGCTGCATTCAGCTTCGGTTTCCTCAACAGCTTCCTGTGCGGTGTTGAACACCGGAAATCCTTCAAGATATGTCCCGCCTTTTCCCGGATGCACTCCGGCAACGACGTTCGTCCCGTACTTTTTCATTTCCACCGCGTGAAAGGATCCGTCACGGCCAAGACCCTGAACCATTACCCGTGTAAGTTGATTTATCAGTATGCTCATCAGCTGCCACCCCCCATTGCGGCAAGGTTAATCGCCTTAAGAGCTCCTTCGGTCATGTCTCCTGTTGCACTTATGCCGAAATCGGAAAGAATTTTTCTCCCTTCCTCTTCATTTGTTCCTGTAAGCCGAACAACAAGGGGCAGGTCCGTATTTATCTGTCCCAGAGCTTTGACAAGCCCGTTTGCGACATCGTCACAACGTGTAATACCGCCGAAAACATTTATGAAAATAGCTTTCACGTTTTTATCTGATACCAGAAGCTCCATTGCATGAACAACCTTTTCCGGGCTGGAACTGCCTCCAATATCGAGGAAATTCGCAGGTGTTCCTCCCAGATGCTTGATGATATCCATAGTAGCCATGGCAAGACCGGCTCCGTTCACCATGCAGCCAATTTCTCCATCGAGTTGCACATAGCTCAATCCGTGTCTGGTTGCTTCAAGTTCCTTCTCCTCGGATGGAGTAGGCAGCCTTAACTCTTCCAGTTCAAGATGTTTGTACATGGCATTTTCATCCAGTACTATTTTCGCATCGAGAGCAAGAATGGAACCGTCCGAAAGCTCAGCGAGCGGGTTGATCTCCGCAAGAGATGCGTCTACATTCCTGAAACACTTCCAGAGCTTCACCATTATTGCTGATGTTGCCAGAGCCTTTTTTTTATCATCAAACAACTGGAAAGCTACCTGTTTAGCTTCAAACGATCGCAAACCTCTCTCAGGATTGATGTCCTGGAAAATGATCTTTTCAGGTGTTTCCGAAGCGACTCTCTCTATGTCGACTCCTCCGGATGCGGAAGCCATCATCACCGGGATTTTCTTTCTTCTGTCAATTGTTATGCCAATGTAGTATTCACCTGCAATTGATACTGCAGGATCCACAAGCACCCTTTGAACCACAAGATCTTTTATTTTCATTCCAAGTATTGCATCTGCTGCCCTGCGGGCTTCAGCAGGATTCTCAGCGAGTTTTACACCCCCGGCTTTTCCTCTTCCGCCTGCCTGAACCTGAGCTTTGATCACAACGGGGCATCCAATTTCCTGAGCAGCGGTCTCCGCTTCAACTGCTGAGGTCACCATTATCCCGGCAGGAGTGGGGATGCCATGTTCTCTGAACAGTTTCTTTGCCTGAAATTCTTCGAGTTTCATTGCTCTTCAGATTGTCCTTTCAAGTGGCTGAATCCTCTCACTAATTTACAGATACAGAGTAACAACAATATCACATACTCATAAATGAAAACAGGTGATATTCCCTGAACAAACTTTTCAAACACACCTGCTTTTTCAGGATAATTGTGCTTATACTGAAAACTGATGAGACATGGTAATGTGGGTTGGTTTGCTATTGTTTAATAGTAGTAATCCATAAGTGGAAATAAGAATTTCTTCTCTACCTGCTGATCCCTGATTCCTTAGAAATGCGGAGAGCTACTTCAGTATCTAGGTTTATTGCATTGACACAGGCATATCCAAAATAACTTTCTGATTGAGTAAGCGTGCCCTTCACTTCATGAGCATTTCTGCTCATGTCCGGATGATAACTAAATACACCTAAACAATTGAAGGACACATAAGTATGATAAGGAATCTTAGTTTCTTCAGCCAGGTACTTCAGCAGCTTTCACGCAATATCTTCAGTGGACATGTAAAACGTTGTAAGACAGAACGTAATGCAAAAGGGTTCACTTCGTGGACCCATCTTGTATCAATGCTGTTCTGTCATTTAGCAAGAGCGGAATCGCTTCGTGAGATTTGTAACGGTCTCGCGGGAATGGCGAACAAAGTATATGAGTTTCATTTGAAGCGGATGTTCCTTTATTATGACTATGTTCAAATCCAACTTTCCTTTAGAAGCATCCTGAATTAATATGACGCTTTAATTGCTCCCCAGGTGGAGTGATTCAGCGACACTTCGATTCCCAGATTCAGCTCGTATATGCAGGGAATTCCCGAGGCCGTTGAATAGCTCCAGAACATTGTGTCGCGCGATTCACTGAAAGCAAGCCCATAAGAGTCCCAGTAGCCGGTAGGGAAATCACAATTTCCAAGATAATCCAGAGAAGCTTCATTCCAGGAGTAAAAGTGTAATAACCCTGTTCTGCGGGCAACCGCCAGTCCGAAACTTAACTGATACGGAAAAACACAAAGGAGTCTTGCAGTACCCCCCAGTTCATGCAGAGTGAAGTTCTGCGAGCTACCACTTATCTGGAAACGGGTTACAGAGTTGGATCCATTTGTTACCCAGTAATGACTGCCGTCGAAATCCATATCATAAGCTTGAGTACCTCCACCGGGATGGTTAAAGCTGTTCCAGGTGACGAAATTATCATCTGTGTAGAATAGCGTGTCATTCATATTTGATGTGACCCATACCGGCGGGCTGGTCAGATTATCGTTGACCGCCACGCCGTAACTATTGTTGTTTGACGCAGCTAGAGGACCCAGGGAAGAGATATTATTCCAGTCTTCCGGATCGAAACTGAGTAATGAATCACTATCGTAGGTGCAGAAGGCTACACCCATGGATGATCCGTTCTCCCAGACATCGAGTCCATAAACAGAGCATTCGTAAATAGGCCAATGGTTAACGACAGTGAGAGTTATGGCATCCGTATCATCCTGCGCTCCTTCGGAGCTTGATGCGAATGCAATCACCGCTGTAGCAAGTAATGAATATACAGTGAACAATAACATTGGAATTTCCCTTCAGGCTCGTTTGATATTCGCGGTAGGAATCCTGGTTACCCAAAACAACATATACGACGCAATATCATCCAATTTTACCATCCAAAATAGACCATACTACACGAAATCCGCAGCTGTCAAGGATGAAGAATGAAGCAACACACGATTCCTGCGAAAACTCCACATATGGACAAACCTCACCCATGAAGCCCGATTGCAGAGTTTCTAACCGACTTCTATCTCAGGAAACCTGCATTAACAGAAGCTTGTGGTTCCCGGGAGATCCCGGAACATCATCCTGCCGGCTGTATAGTTTCCTACCACCGTGCAACATATCTTGATAGTTACTCTCAATGTCAGAGCGCTTATATTGTAGCCTGATGAGATATGGCAATGTGAATTTCAGGAAGGTATTAATGACTGTTCAAGAAGTAAGAACTCGACTGGCTCCGTCTCCCACCGGTGATCCCCATGTGGGTACCGCCTATCAGGCTCTCTTCGGGTACGTCTGGGCCAGAAAGAACAATGGATCTTTTATTCTTAGAATAGAGGATACTGACAGAGAGCGATCTTCACCCGAATACGAGAAATCGATAATCGATTCACTAAGGTGGCTCGGTCTGGAATGGGATGAAGGTCCTGAGATCGGCGGGCAATTCGGACCGTATCGGCAAAGTGAAAGGCTGGAAATATACCAGGAGTATATCAACAGGCTTGTTGCGGAGGGGTATGCGTATCCATGCTTCTGCACGAAGGAACGTCTCGCAGAACTGAGGAAAGATTGTCAGAAGTCAGGGGCAGGCAGCGGCTATGACCGTAAATGCAGAGCCATTCCTCCGGAGGAAGCCACCAGGAGAATTGAAGCAGGTGAGAATTTCGTTGTTCGGATGAAGGTTCCTCTTGAGGGAAAATGTGTATTTGTTGACCTGCTGAGAGGAAAAATAGAGAAGGACTGGGAATCGATTGACGATCAGGTGATTATGAAAGCTGATGGATACCCGACATATCACCTTGCCGTCGTCGTTGATGACCACCTGATGAAGATCTCTCATATCATCAGAGGTGAAGAGTGGATAAATTCCGTACCGAAACATGTTCTGCTCTATCAGTACTTCGGATGGGAACCGCCGGTATACTGCCATCTACCTCTGCTCCGGAACAAGGATAAAAGTAAACTCTCGAAAAGAAAGAATCCTGTCTCGATTGAATGGTACAGAAAGAACGGTATCCTTCCCGAAGCCCTGCTTAACTTCATCGGTATGCTGGGCTGGCATCTGTCAGATGACAAAGAGAAATTCTCTGTCGAAGAGATGATCGAGAATTTCAGACTGGAGGATATCAGCCTTGGAGGACCTGTCTTCGACCTGGATAAACTCCTGTGGCTTAACGGTAAGTACATCAGAGAGGATTTCACAACAGAGCAGCTTCTTGAAAGACTGGTTGAATGGGGATTGAACAGAGATCACTTCAGAAAAATACTTGAAATTTCAAAAGGGAGGCTGAATGCCCTTTCCGACTGGGGAGAGATGACGAGTCATTTCTTCTGCGGCAAGGTTCCGCTCTCTGCCGAAGATCTTATTCTGAAGGATCTGTCAGAAACGCAATCGTGCGAGATCCTGCAGATCGTTCTCTGGGAACTCGAGGGGATGCTGTCATTCAGCAAGGAATGCATTTACGAATCCTTCAAAAAGGTCGCAGACAAACTGGATATAAAGATGAAGCATCTCACCCAGCCATTTTACGTCGCGATGAGCGGGAAGAAGGTTTCTACCCCTCTATTTGACACAATGGAAATTCTCGGCAGCGACATGAGCCGAATGCGCATCAGGTATGCGATAGATGAAATGGGCGGACTGTCAAAAAAAGCTATGAAGAAGCTGGAAAAACGGTATCAGGAGGAATTCAGGAATAACTGATTTATACCGATAGACTTGACTGATCCATCAAGTCAGCCAATATTTGCGCCCTGAAATCAATATGCTCCCATCGTCTAGCGGTTAGGACGCTGGCCTCTCACGCCGGAAACCGGGGTTCGATTCCCCGTGGGAGCGCCATATAAAGTTAAAGCGGCCCCCTTGTGGGTCGTTTTTGCTTTATACTGCTTTCGGAGATGAGAACCATATATCTTCCTTGACGGTCAATATTTCGAAGCATATTCTCAGACGATAGTTAGTATGCTGTGTTATGTTGTAGCTGGATAATATTGTTATGCGCAGAGAAAACTTAGGAACGGTTATTAATGATAGATCATTACACCAGGGAAGATTGCTGTAATCCTGGATATGGTATGATGGATGTAGCATCTGAAGCGCGGGAGATGGACGAAACGTTGCAAGAGATTCTGGGAAAACTAGGAGTGTGACCATTATTAGGCGAAAGCAAATCTTCATCAGTAGTGTCCAAAGTGAGTTTTCCCACGCACGGGACAAGCTGGCCTCACTTATCAACAACGATCCCTACTGAAGCCAGTTCTTCTATGCCTTCATTTTTGAGAACCTTCCAGCCAGCCAGCGGAGTCCATCAGACATCTATCTGGGGGAAATCGACAAGTGTGCCATCTATCTGGGCATCTATGGACTTCGCTATGGAAGGCTTAGCGAAAACGGGATATCAGCCACGGAACAGGAGTTTGACTACGCCATCGAGAAAAGTCGTGACCCTCTGATCTTCGTCAAGAACCTGACTCCGAAAGCACACCGAGCGAATCGCATGCAAGCATTAATTAGGAAAGCCAGAGCCCATACCTACACCACATTCCGCAACACGGACCACCTCTGTAGCGAGGTCCAGAGAAGCTTGCTCTACTGGCAACAGGATCAGAACCGGAGGACCACATCATGAATGATCCCTTCTATCTAACACCGGCAAAAGGCGGGAAGTTATCAGATATCGCTTCGGACCGAATCAATTGGTTTGTCGCTGAAGCCTCTGCGAAGCGAAAGTTCTCCTTCGAGTCGACGCCAACGCCGAAAAATGTGCTGACCGAACTGGGCCTGCTCGATAAGAACCAACTTTCTTACGCAGCCCTTATGCTGTTCGGTAAGAAGCCTCAGCGCTTCTGTCCAACGGCTGTTGTGAAATGCTCCCATTATCATGGCACCGCGGTGACACGTCCGATTCCTAGCCAACAGGTCCTTGGAAATACGCTCTTCGAGCAAGCTGACGCTGCGGCTGATTTCGTCCTCTCCCGCTTAGATCGCACCATCGGGGACCGAGAGGAGACCACGACCGCCGAGGAGATACTCGAAATCCCTAAAGAAGCGATTCGCGAGATTATCGTCAATGCCATTGTCCACCGGGACTACGATTCCAATGCCTCCGTGCAGATCGACGTCTTTGCGGACCGGGTGGAGATTATGAATCCCGGTGGGCTTCCCGACGAACTCACCGTCGACGACCTAGTCAAGGAACACCTCTCGGTTCCGGTGAATCCTTTCCTTGCACGACCCTTCTATCTGGTCGGCTACATCAACCAACTCGGCTACGGTACCCGGAACGTCGTCAAGTGGTGCCGGAAGGCCGGTCTTCCAGATCCTAAGTTTGATTCGACAGAAAACCGTTTCCGGGTCATTATTTGGCGTAACTGGCTTACCGATGATCGAATGAAGGGACTGCATCTGAATGAGAGGCAAGTCAAAGCCGTTCAGTTTCTCAAATCGAACCTCCGCATTACTAATACTGAATACCAGAGGCTGACCGGTGTGTCGCGTGCGACTGCCAAGCGCGATCTTGATGAAATGGTGAAACTGGGACTTCTCAAACTTGAAGGGGCTGGCCGATCCGCTCACTACCGACTCACCGGGAATCGGCTCAAAAATGGCTCAAACGGCTCATTCGACCGCAATACCGGAAATGGCTCATAAACGGCTCAAACGGCTCATTCATCTGGCATCAGGTGGAGGAAGGGAACAGTGACAACAATCATCACCGGCACTATGACCACGATCAACACAACGATGATGATCACCATGATGACAGTCATGAAGAACAAGACCTTGCGGAGAGCGTATCAAGGGGCATATGAGGATTACGAACTGAAGACAGCGCATATCAAGCCGCTACAGCGGACACGCTAACGCATACCGCTGAGCTTGGACGTTATCCAGCATTTCCAAATAGAACAAGGCTATCAAAAGAAGCTATCTCGTCGTACTTGACATATGCTCATCTTCCTCCGTTTGCTGGAAAGATCAGTGAATCTGTATCAGAGCACCCTATTGCGATCCTATCCAGGAATTCCGTATAACCAGGAGACAAAGGTGTTCCAACTCTCAGACAGATGGCGCGCCATGAATAGAGATGCCTCCCCTTAGGGGGGGCATCGCGTTTCTATGCCCCTCGGGCACATGACCCCGGTCTTCGAAACACTT
>JAIOQY010000049.1 GCA_021108435.1 Candidatus Aegiribacteria sp. | reverse complement strand
TACTCACGATGAGATCATTCGAGAACTGGGACGCCCGGCTTACATGTTTTCACGCGACAGGCACGGAAACATTGCATTTGAACCCCTTGGCATATGGCAGAAACCGCTGGTGCTGCTGATAAACGAAAGATGCTACTCTGATGCAGAGATATTCCCGGGCGGCTGGAAGGAACTTGGCCTTGGTCCTGTAGTGGGCGAGGAAACATACGGCGCCGTCATAGGAACATCGGATGTATACCTTGTCGATGGAACATCGTTCAGGATTCCAGCTACCGGATGGTATACTTTAACAGGGGATAACCTGGAGAATACCGGCGTAGAGCCCGACATTCGCGTATTAGAGCAACCTGCTGACGCCGGATTGAATATCGACAGACAGCTTGAAGCGGCGGCGGAGATAATCATGGATCTGATCTGAAGCCATCCCGAATATTACGGGGGTTCTCCAGACCGGATGTTCAAAGTATTGTTGCCGCACGTCGAACAGGAAACCAATTTTGCTCAATTGATAACCGAAGGGAGAATTGAATGAAAAGGACTGTTGTGACCATGCCCGGAGACGGCATTGGAGGCGCAGTACTTGATGAAGCTCTGAAAGTGTTGGATGCTGCCGGATTTGAAGCTGAATACGTTCATGCCGATATAGGCTGGGAATTCTGGAAGAAGGAAGGCAATCCGCTTCCGGACAGGACGATAGACCTGCTGGAGAAGCACAGGATAGCTCTTTTCGGAGCGATTACGTCCAAACCGAAGGATAAAGCTGATGCCGACCTTGATCCTGCACTCAGTGGAAAAGGTCTGGTTTACTACAGTCCTATCGTGGCAATGCGCCAGCATTTCGATCTGGATATCTGCACTCGCCCTTGCAAGGCTTTCAAGGGCAATCCGCTCAATTTCATCCGCAGAGGGCCCGGAGAAACGATCGAGGAACCCCTTGTTGACGCTGTAATATTCCGTCAGAACACCGAAGGGCTCTACGGCGGTGTCGAGTGGACGAATCCACCTGATAATGTGTATGAAACACTTATGACACATCCGAAATTCAAAAAGAATTTCGCTGATGTCCCAAGGGAAGATCTTGCTGTTTCGACAAGAATATTCTCAAGAAACGCTTGCAGAAGGATTCTCAGAAGCGCTTTCGAGTATGCCGATAAATTCGGATACAGGAGTGTCACGATCTGCGAGAAACCGAACGTCATCCGTGAAACCAGCGGAATGATGCGTGAAGAGGGAAGAAAGATTTCGAAGGATTTCCCGAATATCGACCTCTGGGAGACCAACATTGACGCGCAGATGATGTGGCTCACAAAGAACCCCGAAGATTACGGTGTGCTCGTTTCAGGAAACATGTTCGGTGACATCGTTTCCGATGGTTTCGCGGGGCTGGTAGGCGGACTGGGTTTCGCATGCAGCGCGAACATTGGTGATGAAGTCGCGGTATTCGAACCCACTCATGGTTCAGCTCCAAAATATGCCGATTACGAGGTATCTATCGTCAACCCGATAGCAATGGTTCTCTCAGCATGTATGATGCTCGATCACATAGGAGAGACTGATAAGGCTTCAAAGATCAGAAATGCTGTCAAAACCGTCATAGCCGAAGGTAAAGCCCGCACTTACGATATGATGAAGCTCAAAGGCTCTCAGGATGTGCTTGAGCAGGGAGCTGCCAGCACATCACAGATGGGTGATGCCATTATTGAAGCCATGGAGAGGAACTGATTACTGTGCGAAATCGTATTGAAAAGCTTTTCGAAAAACAGCTCGAGAGAATTGAAAATCCAGAACTCAGGCGGAAAACAGTCGATATATGGGTAACCGCTGCGGAGGAGGGGGGATGGAATCCTGACGATCTGGAAAAAATACCATTCACACTCCTTACCGAGACACACGGCATCAACCTGATTCAGCATACGATAGCCGTTACCGAGGGCGCAATTGGCCTTGCGGATGCGATACGGTCCGCCTGCGATACGCCTTTTGAGATTGACAGGGATTTTCTTGTTGCAGGGGGTCTTCTGCACGATGTCGGAAAACTGCTGGAAATCGAGAAGACCGATGACGGTTACATCAAGGGTCACCACGGAAGGCATGCCAGACATCCGATCTCAGGTGCCATTCTGGCGGCAAAATTCGATATGCCGCTTGAGATAATCAACATAATAGGGTGCCACGCGAAGGAGGGTGAAGGCCGTCCACAGAGGGTTGAAACAGTTCTGATTCACCAGGCGGATTTCGCCACATTCAACCCGATGGTCATGCTCCAGAAAGGTCTCCTAATAACCTAGCATACGGGGACATGCACGCTCTGGTGCGTGTCCCCCATGGGGCGATATTTTAGTCAAGTTTATGGGGGACACGCAGCAGAGCCTGCATGTCCCCGATGACATTGACATTATTTAAGTTACTCTACATCCTTCTGTTGCTGGAACTTTTTTCCTTACAAGCCGTTTTACTGTTATGTGTTAAATGAATTTAGGAATACTATCCATATTCTGTATTTTCATAAGCCGGATTACTGGATGGAGGTTCAAATGTTACGAATATTGATGGTGCCGATACTGATAATTACATTTGCTGTCAGTGCAGATGTTCTATACCGAGCTGAAGAATATTCCGAAACAGCAGAATATCTTGGTCTGGATAGCGAAGGTATTCTCGTTGAATTTACTCTTCCTGTCCTGACAGAGGAAACCCTGTCTCTGCCTGGTTTTCCCGATGGATCTCTTCTTCGGGTTCCCGATGAAGGTATCGGTATGCCCTATGGTGCTCCCGACCTTCCTGTTATTCGCAGAATGGTGATGGTTCCGAATACCGGCGATATCAGAGCTGAAATTGTATCTTCCGAATCCTCTCCTCTTGGCATCTACAGTATTCCTCCTGCCCAGCCTTCACCCCTGAGAAGCGGTGAAGTGATTCCCTTCAGGATAGATGAGGAACTCTACTCTGTTTCCGAATTATATCCTGCCATGTCCGTTGAGGTTGAGAGTGTCATAATTCTCAGGGATATCAGGGTTGCATGGGTTCGATTCTGTCCTGTTCAGTACAATCCTGTTACAGGTGAGACAGTTATTACAACGAATGTTACGGTTCGTCTCATCGAAGATGGAATAGGTGAGAACGAGCTTCACAGAGCAAGCTCTGGAATTACCCGCAGTTTCATTCCTATTTATGAGGAAGTGCTCGGATTTGAGTCCGATGGAAGTGATGCTGTTAACGGATCGTATCTTGTAATCGGTACCGAAGAGAGCATCGGATATGCCCAGGATCTAATTGACTGGAACCGCCAGAGGGGTTACTTCATCATGTATGGTGTTGTACCTGACATCGGAAGTACTGCATCAGAGATTGACAGCTGGATAGAAAATGCTTTCTACAGTCCAAACCCACCCGAGTGGCTTCTTATCATGGGTGATCATAACATAGTTCCCACGCCTTATTACAGCAGTCATGCTGCTGATAATCTTTATGGTGTCATAGGTACGGGAACCAGTATTCCTTCCATTCACTATGGAAGGATTACCGGTTACGATATGGATGATCTTCCATACATTATTTCGAAGATATTCAACTACGGAAGCGACCCTTATCAGCCGCTTCAGAGCTGGTTTCAGAAAGCAATCAGCATTGGAGACACAGGATCTCTCGATCCTGAACATTCCTGGGACTACGCAGAGATCTTCATGGCTGCCGGAATGACTGTTGATTATTTCTGTTACGATGGCGGCATGGATCCTACCACTGAAAATGTTTTCAACTCGATCGAAGAAGGAAAATCACTGGTCAGCTTTATTGGCCATGGAAGCAAGACCTCCTGGAGTGCTCCTTCTTGCGGAAACATCAGTGATGTTCAGGGTATGAACAACGGTAGAATGATTCCGTGGATTAATTCAATAGCGTGTTCAAATGGTCAGTTTGATGCGGGATACTGCTTTGCTGAAGCCTGGATGGGCGAGGGCGAGATTGGCAGCCCGAAAGGCGCTGTGGGAATAATGGCCGCGACAACTAGCAGCCCTTTCGGACAAACCGATTCTCTGGCAATAAACACATTCCGCGGTTACTTTGAGGAGAATCTATGGCACATGGGAGCTGCTGTGGATTACGGCAAGATGAAGGTAGAAGAACACTACGGCACAGGAGCATATAACAGCAACCATATGCATATGATTTTCGGTTGTCCCGAATTCGATATCTTCACTGAAACATCACCGCTTGTCTATCTTGACGCGGATCACCTGGAGAACATACAGACCGGACCCTTTGATGTGACCGTGACAGCTGCTGGCTCTCCTGTCGAGGGTGCGCTGGTGGGTATAGTACAGGATACTGTTCTGCTTCAAAGCGCTTACACTGATGCTTCAGGTCTCGCAACGCTTGAAATACCGACAATTCCGACTTTAGAGGATGTCACGATCACAGGTACATTTCATAATCGTTATCCTTACGTGGGCACCGCATTTGTCGCTACGGGAATAGAGGATGGGCCGGATGCCGTGCATGTCTTCTCGCTTGCCGCTCCGAGTCCT
>JAIOQY010000048.1 GCA_021108435.1 Candidatus Aegiribacteria sp. | reverse complement strand
AATAATCTTTCGCCCGCGAATGCTCATTTGCATGCCTTGTCTCCGAGCGCTTCTATACCGTTTCGTTACGCAACCTGGTGAAATATGCGGACTAACCTGTGTTTCTTCAGATTAGATTCCCCCTTTACTGAAGAACATAACAGGAAGAGTCTTTAGAATAAGCCTGATATTCATCCCATCCGACCTGGAAATCACATAAACAAAATCGAGAAACTGAGACTTTTCAAATGCCAGTCTGCTTCTGGCATAAACCTGCCAGATACCTGTCAGTCCGGGTTTTACGGTAAATCGCTTTTGAAGCCAGTCGCTGTTGTAATGCTCCAACTCGTAACTGATGCAGGGGCGTGGTCCGACTATGCTCATATCACCTCTGAGAACATTGAATATCTGTGGAAGTTCATCCAGTGAGGTTTTTCTGATAATTCTTCCAAAAGTTGTTACAGAACGAGAGCTGACCTCCTTGAAAACCTCGCCATTCTTGGTTTTTTTCGCAGCATTACCGTTGACATATCTCCTGAAGTACTCTCTATGCAATTCTTCCCGGTTTTCAGCATTAACCAGCATTGATCTGAATTTGAGGAACTTGAACGGCTTTTTATTCATGCCGATTCTTGTCTGTTTGAAAAGCACTCCCCCCGGACTTGTAAGGGCTATAGTCAGTGCTATGGTGATGAAGATCGGTGTTAACAGAATCAGACCTGTGATTGATAACAGTATATCAGTTAATCTCCAGATCCTGTCAGCGGTTTTTGACCACTCCATTGAGAAGAACGTAAGCGCGCCGAAGTCTCCAAATGATATCCAGGGATCGAAATAACCAAGCTCAGGTATTCTCTCTGAGAAGATCGAGAATGGGATTCCTGCGTTTCTTGCATGAAGGCAGAACTCAGCAATAAAATCAAAATCCTCATCTTCAAAGACAATGACTAATTCCGTTGAATTGTCTTCCTTCATGATCTCACTGCACATCATCAGTCGTTCAGCAGGATTATCAGGAAGAGAAGATCTGTGAATTCTCAGCTTGAGAATTTTTCGGAAGACAGGTGATTTAAGAAACAGAGAACGTATTTTATTCGTAACATCGAAAGGCCCGAACAGGACAATGGAGATGGTTCCGAATCGAAAGATTCGCAGAAGGGGCGGAAAGATATATGGGATCACACTGATTCGCATGAGAATACTGAGTATCAGCCAGAATCCAATGAGCAGGAGGACTGAAATCCTGCTGCTCAGAAAGATATGCGATGGGAAGTGAATCAGAAAGAGGACAACCATATACAGCATAGACGAGATAATAATCAATCTGGTAGTTCTGAAGATATTCATTATCCTGTTCACTGTTGTACGGACAGTATAGAGGTTTTCCACCATCATGAACAGCAGTTCGGTAATGGCGAAGAAAATCCAGGTTCCGATCATGGCTGTAAAAGGAACCGCGGAAGTGTTCAGAGAACCGAACCGAATCAATACAGCAAAAAGTATTGATATCGCGATCACGATGAAATCGCTGATAAGCAGTGTCAGAAAATACAGCCTGTTGAGTCGGAAACCTAGCTTGAACGGCAAATCAGTCCTCTCTGAAGAATGATTTCACTGCTTCCGCAACAAGTTCCTGCTGTTCAGCGCTGATATCCGGGAACATTGGAAGAGTAAGGTTATTGGAACTGTTGTATTCAGCCACAGGGAATTCTCCCTCTTTATACCCAAGGTAAGCGTATGCCTGCTGAGTGTGCAGCGGGAAAGGATAATGAAGTCCGGATGCGACACTGCATTCATTCATGTGGTTTCTCAAATTATCACGCTCTGGAGTATGAATTGCGTAAAGATGGTATACATGTCTTACATTTTCTTCTCTGCCAGGAAGTTCAACAGGGAGATCGCACAGCAGTTCTTCATACCTTGCAGCTGCTCTGATTCTGTTATTATTCCACTGTGAGATGTATCTGGATTTCACGCCAAGAACAGCTCCCTGAAAAGCGGACATCCTGTAATTATGTCCGATGAAATCGTAATGATATTTCTCGGTGGAGCCATGGTCGCGAAGCTGCCTTATTTTTCTGTCGAGCTTATCAGAATTCGTGGTTACTGCGCCGCCTTCACCGTATGCTCCCAGGTTCTTTCCCGGATAGAAGCTGAAGGCGGCCGCTGTCCCGAAACTTCCTGCCGGTCTTCCTGCTCTGGAAGCATCGACACTCTGGCATGCATCCTCAAAAAGAAGAAGACCGTATTTTTCCGCGATCCTCTCAAGTTCCTGAAGATCGGCGGGTTGTCCGTAAAGGTCTACCGCGAGGATACCTCTTATTCTGACTCCGGTTTTCGGATCAATCGGGTTCCCTGTGCTGGAGCATCCTTCAAGAAACTCTTCAACCTTCAGAGGTGACAGGTTGAATGTCTTTTTATCAACATCAACGAAAACCGGAACATGTCCCGCAAGCACTATACCTTCTGCTGATGCCGTGAATGTATTGGGAGGAACGATGATACCGCTGCCCGGTTCCAGATCAGAAGCCCAGATCATGAGATGTACAGCGGCTGTACCGCTTGATACGGCAATACAGTGTTTTGTCCCGGCTATTTTCGCGAATGCTTCTTCAAATGCTGCTACTTTTGGGCCAAGAACATAGTAACATGTATCAAGTACTTCTTCAAGTTCCGGTTTGATCTGATCCTTTATCTGGTTGTACTGGGTTTTCAGGTCAAGGAATGGTACGGGCATTTATGTTCCTTTCGTTCACAGAATAAGTATTATCTCAATATCGACAATATTCTAATATATAATTCCTGTTCAGTCAGCACCCGTTGGATTAGAATAGGTGGATGAAAGCGATAACCCATATTGCAGCAAGTACAGCTGCTGCCGCAATTGCTGGAGCTGCTTCCGGAACTCCCGCCGCTGCGGGAATATTCCTTTTTGGAGGATTTCTGGACGTTGATCATGTAAACCACTTCATCTCCTCAGGGCTTCCTTCCAGTCCTCGAACACTTCTTAGGAGCATCTTCATGAATGAGATACAGCTTGAGAAAACATACTCTTTCTCCAGAGGTATACCATCCAGCTGGACATTTCCCGTGTTTCACTGTGTTGAATTCGTTTTTCTTCTGGCAGTCTCAGGTTTTCTTCTCAAATCGAGTTTCCTTATGGCAGCCGGAATCGGGGTTCTGCTTCATTTGCTGATGGATATCAGAAGTTACCCCTGCGGCATATCTTTCTTCTCAATTATCTGGCGCTTTATAAAAAAGCAGAAGTTGATGACGGAATGGCAAACTCATCGTTCAACAGTCAGGTTTTAACCTGAATCCAGTTGCTGTAACCGCCGACCTTTCTTCTGATCAACTTTTCCAGAGCTGAATGAATTCTGCATGAAAGTCGAAGGTGTTCAAGATCCGGGGGATTATCCGGATCAGAGTAATCTTCCGCGTTCCAGTCCTTTTCGCTGATTCGATTCCGCATGATCTCCGGATGAGTTCCATTGAAAACAGGAACCCTGTCAAGCGGGCCGTAGTCCCAGGGCTTGCCTGAATCGGAGTGTTTTTTCTTCATCCACTCATCATCATGGTAATAACTGTCCATTACTATCGTTTTTTTTCTCATCACCTCAGGATGACGAACCCAGCCGTAATGGTATATCCACGCGCCGCAGTCTACTACCCGAAGTTTTTTTCCGTCCTTTCTGAAGCTCTGTGCGTCTTTCCAGCTTCTGATATTTCTGTTGTTTTTGAAAGCTCTTATATCCATGTCGTACCAGTTATGGCCTCTGTGTACCCGATCATAGCTACCCCAGAAATGGTTGTAATGGAAAAGAAGCCCGTCAACATCGTTCCTTGAATCGTACTTCTCCATGGCCCCCAGTATTTTTTGAAAATCCTGTTCATGGATCACTTCATCCGCCTGCAGGTACAGGCACCATGGATAGCTGCATAGATCGAGCGCGATATTCGTCTGATCGGCATAGGTTATTCCGTCTACAAACCGCTCGGGATTCCAGTTCGTTTCGATTATCCGGATTTTCGGATCTCCTATATCTCGGATTATATCAATCGTATCATCGGTGCAGTCACCAGCATTTACGATGTATTCATCGACTATGGGCAGAGCTGATCTGATCGATTCAACAACAGGATAGTCAAGCCGGATTGCATCCCTGACAAAAGTGAATCCCGAAATCAATACTTTCTTATCCAATTATTTCCCTTCAAAATATGTCAGAGATTAAAACATACGGCTTCAGATCGATCAACTCAAGGTTGCTGGTACAGTATTCAGGGACTATTATCCTGTTTCAGTACCTGATGGAGAGGAAGCAATGAATCTGTCGCTTGTTGTTATAACATTGAACGAAGAAAACAATATCGGTCGATGTCTGAACAGTGTACCGTTCGCCAGTGAGATGATAGTTGTTGATTCCGGAAGTACCGATTCGACCGTAACCATTGCGGAAAAGCACGGAGCGAAAGTTTTCTCTCATGTGTTTGAATCCTTCTCGAAACAGAAACAGTGGGCGATAGAACAGGCTTCAGGTGACTGGATACTTTCCCTTGATGCCGATGAAAACCTTGATGCTGAACTTTCAAGCGAGCTTGAATCTCTCCTTGTTAATGATACTGAGCATATTGCATTCAGACTTCCATTCAGGATACTCTACATGAGAAAACTTATGAAATTCGGTCCGTGGTCAGGAGAGTATCACGCGAGACTTTTCAGAAAAGGACATGCTCATTTCCCCGATACAGGTATTCATGAAGGTCTGCTGATCAGCAGAGGAAGCATCGGAACCGTCAAACGGGGCTTTGTTGTGCATCGATCCTACGATTCAATCAGTGAGCAAATGGATAAAATGCTCCGGTACAGCCGATTGTGGGCGGAAGAAGAGTATCAGAAAAGGAGAAAATCGAATATTTTTCAGATTCTTCTTCGACCTGCATGGCGCTTTGTTTCCGCGTACATCTTCAGGGGTGGAATTCTTGAAGGAGTCCCGGGATTGACTGCTTCAGCCATCTCAGCCTTCTATGTATTCCTGAAATGGGCCATACTCTTTGAGATGAGTATCAGCGACCGATAACTGATTCCTATTCCGCGGACATTAGCTATTAATAATTATCTATCGGAATACATATAACGAATTCTGCCCCTGCTGCTTGCTAAGTGCCACAAGTGACGTTCGATGCCTTGCTCGACCCCGTGCTACTCAAGATTACGTTACCAGCAGCGTATAAATCGAGTTTCCTGGTGATTGATTGACATTGCAGCTGTCTGAATACATATTAATATAGTAGGAATTTAAAGAACTGCGTATAAGGGAGGTTAGAATGAAACCTGTTAGAAAAGGCGATGTACTTGTTTGTTCTGAATGCGGTGTTGAACTGCAAATCATAAATAGCTGCGATTGTTCGGACTGTAAAATAGTATGCTGTGGAAAGACGATGGAAGTTAAGGAGAAGTCTTCAGGTTGCTGCTGTTAACACTGTAACCCTCAGATCTTATCCTCGAGAAGCATTCCCCGCACAAGGACGGAGAATAGTTGCTCAATAATATTCATGTTCCCGATATCAATTCCAGGTACGGGAAAGGTGTTGTCCTACAGCTTCCGTACAGCGGTTACGACATGGTTCAGCATTATCCGTATAAGACCGAGCTTACGTGCACACTTCTCGAGAAGGGAGTAGCCAGGGAAGGGGAAAGGGGATATCATGAATCGGTCTTCGTTTACGATGGTGAAGCCTGAATCGTGTATTTGAGAGGCGAGTTCTCTTGGACTGAGCGCCGAGTGAATACTACCCCGCAGGAAGTAACCCAGCCGAACCCCTGTCCTGACAGCAGCCGGGACAACATCCGAAATTATAAATCCACCCCCCGGTACGAGTACTCTCCTGCATTCATCAAGAAATTCACCTGTATCTGTGATGTGCTTGAGTAAGGAGGTACAGGTTATCAGATCTATTGTACGGTCAGGAAAGGGTAGGTAAAGCCCATCGGCCTGTACGCACAGAGGAACAATGGCCCTTGTCCGTTTCAGGTAATCTAAGTCAATGTCCAGAGCAATTGCGGTTTCCAGTCTGAATTCACTGGTGAGACATGTCAGCAGCCGGCCATCTGCTGCACCAATATCAAGTATTCTGTCTCCCTCCGATACGCCGAGTATCCTGCACTGTTCAACAAGAACTCCAGCGCGGCGCTGATGGCCGTAGAACTTGACCGTACTGGTTTCGCGATCGTCCAGATAAGTATCGCGTTTCAAGGTTCAGCAACCAAAAACTTCGTTGAGAGGTGCGAAGTCATAATCCGTGAGAAGTCTTTCCAGCTTTTTAGCGCAGGAATCCAGCTTGATGTAATGTGCAAATTGAGCCCTCCATTGAAATCGGAGTCTCGGGTGACCGGGGTCAAGTTCCCAGGGATGGATGTAAAATGTAATTGGAGAGTTCCTTCTCTCGGAGGCTCGCAAATTCGATCTTGTCAGCATGTAAGGGTAGAGCCGGAACCATGCACCTCCACTCACCGGAATTATGAGACCGCTGATCTTCCGTACGGGTAAGGGAACAACTTTGAGACACCCACATGCGGTCTCGATTACTTGTGGTTGCAGGTCGAAGCCCGGTATACCGTATCTCCAGTGCCTGACGGGAAATATACTGGAATCGAATTTAACTTCGAGATCCGCAAGGATGTCATATACCCACATAGTGTCTCTGTCTACCGAGAAGGATGGAGCCCTGTACGATAAAACGGGTTTACCAGTGATATCAGAAAGTACTTCCAGTGACTTAGTTGTTTCGGTGGTGAATTGAGCTTTTGTCATGCGGGATACAGGCGTATGTGACCAGCCGTGGCAGCCTGTCTCATGCCCCAGCTCCGATAGCATTCTGACCCTCTCAGGGTGCTTCTCTGCGAGTGAACCGAGCCAGAAAAAGGTTGCACGAGTATCGTATCGGTCCAGTATACTGATGATCCGGTCAAGTCCAAGATCGAGTCTTTCCTCGAAAGAACCTTCCCGTTCGCTTTTCAGAGGGATTCCGTGATACCACTCTTCGACGTCAACAGTAAATGCATGTTTCATGAAAGGATCTTGCTCCCTCTGCGATATTACCCTGAAGAACGTCCCAGAGTATCCTATACACCTGAATATATTACTTAAACTGACAATACAGATGGTAATACTGC
This sequence comes from Candidatus Aegiribacteria sp., assembly GCA_021108435.1. Classification (NCBI taxonomy): domain Bacteria; kingdom Pseudomonadati; genus Candidatus Aegiribacteria; species Candidatus Aegiribacteria sp. Next base: position 5,253 of record JAIOQY010000048.1, on the reverse strand, counting down.
TTCGTCAATGTCATACACGTCGAACATACAGGTATCTCGGGAACATAATAAATAACTACCGGAATATGTATAACTAATTCTACGTTAAGCCATTACGCAAGTGTCGCAATCGGGCATCCGACCACGGAGCTACGATCCCGGAGATGGAATGCAGGCGTTGCTTAGGCTGGTGGAGATGTTCACATCGGTATCTCTCGAAACGGCGGAGAATCCAGAGCATAGTAGTATCCGTCATGATGATCCCCCAGTTATCCATGAACTGCCGCATATGCTCGAAGTTGAGATCGAAAGAAAAGTCGAAGAACAAATCGCCCACATCTCCGCTGAGTTCCTCCTGGATATCCAGCATCTGTTCCGGCAGGCCGCAGCGCAGGTCGAAGCTCATCAGGTCCACGTATCTTAGATCCGGGTGCTTCAAGGTTCGGAAATAGGCACGAAGATTGTTGGTGTCGAAGACGATGCTCCATTGAGAGGAGTGGTGCGAGAAGCGCTCCCCGCGGATCTCCTCGAGAACGTTGAAGGCATAGGTCACGGTGGTCTCATCGTCGGTGTGGTCAAAACCGTCGACCTGGTCGGCGGCAAGGCAGAAACGGTGCAGTGTACTCTCCAGCAGGTTGTACAGCCAGGAGCCCCGGCAGCGCAACCAGGCTTCGACAGACTCCGCGTAGGTGGTGTTGGTGAGGACACAGACCGGCAGGTCGTTTCCGGTGTGGACCACCATCTCGCCATCTATAAACTCGATAGTTGCGACACGGCCCTGACGGTCAGCCACCAGGTAGTGATCGACGGTGGTGATTCTGACCAGCGAATCGGTTGCAATGACCTCGTCGACCGATGCGCAAGTATCCAGGATGAACTGCATCCACATACCTGAATCCAGGGGAGGGCGCCCGTCCGGGGCCGGCTGCTCGGTAGTGTCGAGGGACATAGTGCTCAGGGTCAGACCCTGATCGTTCATTCCGGCCCAGGCGAACTGGAAACCCACCAGGTTGAAGGTGATGCTGGCGTAACGAGCTTTCCACCGGGCGTAACGACCGGTGGTGCTGGCCATCAGGCCCACCTTTGTGATCCCTTTTTTGTTGATGAACACCAGCCCCTGGTAGACGCTGACATGATCACAGTTGGTGCAGAAGACCGGCGGGCCTCCGGTGTCGAGTACAAAAGAGGAGCAGTGTTGAGCAGACTGAGCCGAGCAGGCGCCCGTAAGCACACCGTAGATCAGCAACACTACTGCGGCGGGCAGGACAAACCGGGTTCTCATACCATTGTTCTTCCTTGGGATGCGGTTTTTATCCTGCATGCACCAGACCCAATGATGGATACAGCACTGGCGGGGAGTAGTTACGTCCCGGGGTGAATCCTCGTGGCATCGATGTTGGTGCATCGAACGCACGCGTTCTCTTATACTGTTGCAGAACTGTTTTTCAGCAACGATACCGCTCATTTTTTTATTCCGAACTTCATGATGGGCGAAGTATGCACAAAGAGTTGATTATGCAGAAGCCATTAAAAAACAGAATTATAGGTTCACATTAATCCCCGAAACGGAAAACAAGACCGAAGGTGTACCGGGCCTGATGTTCTCTTAAAACACCCATTTGACGAATATAATCCAATTGTATCGGGCGAATGGCAACATGTTTATTGAGCTTAATATCCAGACCGACTCCCATGGCAAAAGCTACCTGTGTTTCAGACCAGGAATCTCCTATATAACAGCACCAATAGTCATATACATATCCGGCGCCTACTAGAGCATGAACATGCGTAGAAATACGTTCAAGTCGGTTAAATACATACTTCGGACCGACCAGAAAGTTGTAGAAATCCACAGAACCTTTATAATGACCGCTGATATCGACTTCAAGGCCCAAAAAGTCGTAGAAATAGTATGTTAGCCCACAATTACAGCCATGGAAAGCGTCTACAACAGGAGTATGCAAAAAGGAATATCCACCGTGTACTTCAAATCGGGACGTATCTTCCGCGTAGGACGAGACACTGAATAACCAGATAACGACCAACGCTGTTGTTACAGTCTTCATTTGAAAACCTCCATTTAGAAAATTGTACACATTAAGCACTTGATAAGAGTTAAGTCCTTATCAATGAGGAGCTATCTGCAGACTAATAATAGCCAGGAAACCTGATTTTCTACAGAAATAACAATACTGATGAAATATGCTCCTGTCAAAGATATGAGTGAATGCTGTTTGCTTTTTAAATGCATCGAAACGCACACCTGACCACCGAGCCGGAAAAAGGTTGCATGAGTATCGTACCGGTTCAGTATACTGATGATCCGGTCAAGTCCAGGATCGGGTCTTTCCTGTTATATGCTTGCTTTAATCCTGCCCCATGTGTTGTGATCAAGAGCATTCGGAGTGTAACTTAACTCAATATCGTCTATGTACCAGTAGTGAGCATCAGTTGCAATGATATGAAATGCGAACTGAACGGTTTTGCCGGACCATGAGGCATCAAGAATTTCAGTCTGCTCATACCATTCAAAACCGGTATAGGCTCCAGCATCATTTTCACACCAGAGTTCTATCCAGTTACCGCCGTTGATGTCTCTTATTTCGGTAAACGAATCTCCATTATCCACCTGGACGAAGTAGTTGTAACTGCCGCTCCACCACCAGGTGAAATCGAATCCATCTGCTGCCGGCAATGTAAATTCAGGTGTGATGGCTCGAGTGTCATGCGGCCAGGGCGCAAAGTAGTTGTATTGCAGGCTGAAGTCACCTGTGTGAGCCTGGAATTCATTGTCATAAAGAGCCCAGTTGGCAGTACCGGTTATTGTCCAGTCACTGATGTTTCCATCTTCAAAACCATCCGTCCAGATTGTCTCGGCGAATGAAATTGAGGTGCATACAACCAGGAAGGTCAGTACAAACTTTTTTTGCATGCTTTACTCCTCAATGACTGCGTTATTGCATATAGCTTTCATTGTGATCGCCTGCTGAAATCCACTGAACAGGTCTGTGGACCGGTGGACCGTAGTTCTATATCAAATATGATAATACCGCAGACAATTCTCCCCTGTCAACACATCACAACCCTATTTGTTCCCTTAAGGTTAACCGGGCATCGAATGGTATTTGTAGATATAAACCGATTCTAATTATAATTTACTGAATAATAAAGTTTATTGTAATATCTGGTTTTTTTTGAAGGGTGATTCATGTCTGTAGTATGGTTTATTCCGGTTTTGCTTGTTGCGCTGACAGGTGCTGTTCCTGACAATATGGGTTTTGAGGTTATGGATGATGAGGATCTGATGCCTCTGAACTGGATCCTTGAGGGTCAGGGTTACTCCGGGTTCAGTGATTCCGTAGTGGTGTTCAGCGGGGACCGTTCCTTCAGGCTTGAATACATAGAGCCGGGTAGCTATTACGGTTATGTCTCGCAGTACATTCCCTTCGCTTACCAGGGAGATTCAATCACAATGAGCGGTTACCTGCGCAGTAGAGATATGGGGGATAAGTCTTTTGCTGGCCTGTCACTTGATTTGTACGATGCTCAGGGCGATGCAGTGTGTACGGAGTATATGTATCTGGAAGAGTTGCAATCTGATACAGAGTGGAAACGATTTGAGATAACAATGGAAAACAACATCTTTGGAGACACGCTGGAACTGGGTGTGTATCTCATGGGACCCGGTACGGTATGGGTAGACGCCATGGAATTACTGCTGGACGGGGAACTTGTTTCACTGGCAGTTGAGCGCGGTCTACCAGGTGCGCAACTGGATCATGAATTCGACTCAGGATCCGGCCTTGAATTCACAGAGGTTGATGAATTTCAGATTGAGTCGCTGGTTCTGCTGGGAAAAGTATGGGCCTTCCTGAAATACCATCATCCGCAGATAGGCAGAGGAGATGTAAACTGGGATTATTCTCTTGTGCGGGTATTGCCCTCCGTGCTGGAAGCATCAACAGAGCCTGAACGACAGCAGGCGATACTTGATCTGGTGGAGGGGCTTGAACCGGTTATTGCCGTAGAATGCTATATGCCCGAACCGGAGGAGATTCGTTTGAGCCCTGATCTTTGCTGGATAGATGGTTCTGAAGTCGGTACTTCGCTTGTTGCTGCACTCTGGAGTGTCTACGAGGGACGCTATCAGGAGACTCACTACTATGTCAGGGGAACACCATATTCCACCTTCAGCGAATGTGAATACGAAGATATGGACATACCGGATACGGGATTCCGGCTGCTGGCTCTGTACAGGTACTGGGGAATCATAGAGTACTTCTTCCCGTACCTTTATGCCATCGATGGAGACTGGGATGATGCACTCCGGACTTACATTCCTGTGTTAATCGCCGCAGATACACCGCTTTCCTATCAGCTTGCTTTGCAGAAGCTCATTGTTTCCATAGGTGATTCCCATGCGAGTATCTGGAATGAACCAGATGCTCTTCGGGAGTATTTCGGTAACCTCTACGCTCCACTTTCCCTCGCGTATGTAGAAAATCACTGGATTGTTGCCGGATACATGCATGAGTCTGCTGTTACCTCCGGAATTGAGCTGGGTGATGTGATCATTGCTATTGACGGTCAGTCGATTACTGACAGGACAGAAGAGCTGTACCCGTATGCAAATGGCTCAATAGAGAGTTCGCTCTACGATATACTCGGCCGCAAAATTCTCAGGGGAAATGCTGAGATCGTTGCTCTTACCATTCAGAGAGGCGATGACACTCAGGTCGTGACGATACCCAGAATGGAGAACGAAAATCTGGACCGGGGAATGAAAAACCGACCTGCAGCAGGTGATGGCTCGTATACCCTTCTGGATGATGAAACTGGATATGTCTACGCCGGTATGCTCTTTAAAAGTGATATGGAAGCAATGGAAGAGGAACTTGGGCATTCGAGCGGGTTGATTCTGGATCTGCGGGATTACCCAGGGGATAATGTGGTGTATGATGTAGCTGATTTTATCCTGCCTGAGGAGACAGTGTTTGCTCTTATAACCTCCCCTGACCACAGTAATCCGGGTACTTTCATATGGGAAGAACCTCTTTATGCAGGCGGAGGCGATTCTTCTGCATACGAGGGTAAAGTGGCAGTTCTCATTGATGAGGGATCAATAAGTAATGCCGAGTTCACTGCTATGGCCTGGAGACTTGCACCCCGGGCACGGGTGTTCGGCAGCCCCACCGCGGGAGCGGACGGCAATATCACGCATGTTTCTCTGCCGGGTGGCGTGAATACATTCTTCACAGGACTCGGAGTCTACAA
>JAIOQY010000047.1 GCA_021108435.1 Candidatus Aegiribacteria sp. | reverse complement strand
CGGCGAGACCGTTACAAATCTCACGAAGCGATTCCGCTCTTGCTAAATGACAGAACAGCATTGATACAAGATGGGTCCACGAAGTGAACCCTTTTGCATTACGTTCTGTCTTACAACGTTTTACATGTCCTCTGAAGATACTGCATGGAAGCTGCTGAAGCACCTGGCTGAAGAAGCTGATATTATGTTTCATACTTATGTGTCCTTCAATTGTTTAGGTGACTTTTGACTATCACCCAAACATGAGCAGAAATGCTCATAAGAAGAAGGACACACTTACTAAATCAGAATGTTATCTTGGACACGCCTGACTTCAGCAGATACTAAAAGTGAATTTCCGATATTTAGATTAGCGTTCCTAGCCGTACTTTATATGTGGTTTGTTTAATTACAAATTGCTGGTGGTTGATCGTTATTAAATCCTATTCAACGAAACAATGCCATACTGTCCCAGGTAAAACATATACTTCATCGGTGATTACACCCAACAACGTATCACCATAGTAGTATTTTGCAGTTATCTCCTGATAACCTGTAGGAAGTTGGATAGTTATAGTTTCATGTCTCCCTAGTTTTTCTGGTCCTGAAATACACATTCCACCCCAGTACACTTCCCAACCGTCGCCGTGAGCATTTATACTGCAATAGACATTTCCTTGTGGGCCACCCGCTGCAGCAAAAGCAATTGAACTAATCAATAACAATAGCAGTAAGCTTATTTTTAAAGATTTCAAAATATAACCCTTCTTTATCAACCACCAACAAAGTGTTTTACATATTATTTCTAATATGTTATATTTTGTCAAGATGATATATGTGTGTAATTATACAAATACGATATCTCTTCTAACTATTTTATAGGCTCCATCCGTAAAACGATAAGACAATGTATTATCCGCAATTCCACAACCTGCTCGCGAAGCAGCCCATTTGCCCCAATAAACCTCCGATTCTTGTCCGAAACTGACCTTACTTACCGAAACCACCGCATGTTACAGAAAAAGCAGCAGATAGAGCAATAAACCAAAGAGGGAGACAGAGAGGGAGAGAGATAGAGAATAACATCATGGAAATTCGATGCAACGGTTACACGAAGATCCTGAACCGGATAAGCAATAGGACAATGGATTTTCCGTAATCCCATGACCTGCTTCCGAAATCGCTGATGAAGAGCTGTACCGGCTCTAGAATAAAATTATTTGTCTTCAAGCGAAGTTTGCGCCCCGTAGTCTGCATTAGCTGCCACGGACCTGCGGCTCGAATTATCCGTGTGTATCCGCCGCACTTCATATTAACAGAAATTCCATATACATGTATGATTAAAAAGGTTAATATGAAAACGGTATTGAACATTCAGGGTGAAAATCTTTTCTCTGTTATCAGTCTTTGTTCTTGACATCACCTCTGCGACACGGATATCTTGATTCAGAAGGCGAAAAAGGAAATAGTTGAAACCGGTATTCTGATCGTTTCTGTGAAATTAGGCAGTCTCATCATTCTGAATTCGTCAGTAAAAAAGAATATAAATCTGAAGCGGGGTCTGAATTCGATATCCTGAACTCGCAAATCTCAGTAAAGTTTCACTGCGATTCGCCCTCAAGAGCTTCTCGAATAATCTTTTGAAGTTCTTTCATAACATATGGCTTA